>JAEORY010000604.1 GCA_016840645.1 Candidatus Borrarchaeota archaeon
CTCTTCCTCGTCCTTCTTTCTGAAGCCGTGGCCTTAGTGGGGATCTATACCGTCATTTATGTATTTGATGACCGGTACCAAACCAGCCGACTTTGTGATGTGTCCTTCAGTCCCTTGGCGGTGATACTGGTGATTTGGTTTTGTCTGCATCTCTTGGTATTGTTTCGCTTGAGCTTGAAGCTGTTTCACCTTCCTGCGGATGGTCTCTATTTACGCTACGAATTGCTCTCGACTGCGGGCTGTTCGATGGCGGCCGGGGTAATTATCAGCGTGGTCCATCTCACTAATCTCTGGGATCAAGAAACCACCGGTATTGCGTTGGTCCACGTCTTAGGTACAGTGTTCGTTGTGCACAGCTCAGTGATGCCAATTTTGGCGAGTTTTTACATCTCGTATCAAACTGAAGAGTTGAACTCACGCAGTGAAAGTACGCTTTCCTTGGCGAATATTCTGGAACGGCCTGAAAGTCGGAGTCAATTTAAAGACTTTCTGGACTATGAATTTTCAGGCGAAAATCTACAGTTTTACGAACTGTTAACCTCTTGGCTCAATCTTGCGGGAAATTTAGTGGAAGCGCGGCAAATCTATGAGACGTTTCTCGGCATCGAAGCGACCCAGGAGGTTAATCTCAGTTCTCGCCAACGGAAACAAATCTATGAAGCGCTCGAGACGGAAAATCATGAAACGATTACTACTGCCTTTACGGCCGCTAGGAATTCTATCTTCAACCTCATGGAACAAGATTCGTTTCGTCGCTTTCAATCAAAACAGAAAATCATAAACTAATTCATGTCGACGGATTCCAAGTACGTTCCTCTCGCAACCTTATCTGCAAACCAGGTTCAGCTGTGGCTTACCAATTTAGGATACGACACCCAGTTTTGTAATCGGTTTATGGGAGTTACGGGTAAAGTAATACTGTATTGTCTGGAGGCTGCTCCAACATTCGGCACCTTGACCAAGGGTCTCGAGTTACATACGTTTGCAGAATATCAATTTCAACAAACGTTATCAGACGCCCAAGACAGTGGTATTAATGAGAAATTATTGATTGATTGGAATAGGCCTCGAAATCTCTTTTAACTATCATAATATTTTTTTTGGCATTTGGGTAATACAAGGTAGAATTTCAGTTTTGTTTTGAATATACTTACACGTCAATCGCGCAATGTTTAGTTTTTCAGCAGCGTGGATATGATCCTGACCATCATCAAGAAACAAGAGAGGTAATGGAGAAACTCGGGTTATTAGCTTAAGAATCCATGCTTTTGTTCCGACACAGGGAGTGGAGCCACGAACAAACACCATGATTCCAAACTGAATTTGCTTGGCCTCAATTCTCGCCTCTAATTCCTTTCGAAGTGCCTCACGTCGTTCAGAGTTCTTTCCTATAAACGAGAGAATCCAGACCAGATCAGTTGACTTACCAAGGATATCTGTAGTTTCAAAGAGATCAGCCACTCCATGCATATCTAAACAGACTGAACGAGTAGCTTTGTTGTCTTCTTGTGCATTAAGAAGCAGCAAAGAAAGTTGGTCACATATCCGCCTTTCCAAGTTCGCGAGAGATTTGCTTCGGATCGGTCGTTGCTGTTTGCAAGTCACAATCTCCACCACTACTTGGTCCTGAAAGAAATACATTTGTAATGAATTTATAAGTGGGGTGAAGATTTAGTAACCAGAACGTTTCTCAAGTTTCATATTTGAGCGTTAACTCGCGGGCTAGATTTGCATACGACAAGGCCTGAAAGTTTTGGGCAAGTTGAGCAGGATTTCGATTGATGGCAATTAAAAAGGAGATTAACGTTTCTGTTTTTCCACTCGTATCAGGATTAGTTAGTTTGAAAAGAAGATTAGGCAAGATAAAGTCTTTTGTCTTCAACTTTTTTGTATCACTTAGTTTTTTAATACTTTTAGCCGCTAAGTTGGTCACAAACCCCCGCAGCCCTTGGAGGGACTGATTAATAAACTGAGATTCGAGGTTTAAACGCGCTATTACAGTACGCGGGAGGGCCTGAGTCATTTTGACTACTTTTCCGTCTTTACTCTTTTTACGGTTTTTTTCTAAGTTCTCAGCGTTCCAACCCAATATGATTGCAACAGCCTCAACATACTCGCGATCGGTATCTTTCTGGTCTGGCCAATTACTTTCAAGTGACGAACGAATCTGTTTCAGGGTATCTGTCCCCACTGTGTTCCCAAATTTTTCCTGCCCTGCTAAATCCGCAATGGTAAATAAGTTTGGAGCGTTTTCAGTCATCCGCATCAACGTTAACAAGTGGGAGCGACTACTTTGAATGTTAAATGGAGTGGGGCTAATCACACGGTACTTCTGTACGTCTTGAATAAGCTTCTGGTAGAGGTTGATTGTGGATTGAACATTGATTTTTCCATTAGAGTCCCTTTCTGACTTAATACGTATCCACTTGACTTGTTTCCAAAGAGGGTTATCTGTGACGTTAATTTTAGCATCTTCTAATTGTCTCAATTGTGTGGTGATTCCGGTCTCAAACCGTGTTTTTTCCACTGGACGCTGGCTCTTAGCAATAACTAGATCATAAGCCTGTCCTGCATATAAATCAATAAATGCAACCCATAAATCTTCAAACTTATCCGAGGTTTGCATTGCAGCAATTGCCTTCTCAGCAATGACTTTGGTATTCACTGATTTCCCGGATCCTGAAGGACCATAGGCAATAATTAACACATCTTGTCCTGAAACAAAATGGTTTACATCGTCTTTAAAATAGTTGTAGAATTTGGCGGTTTTCGCCTTAGATGAGAGTGATTTGTTGGCTGCAGTCTCGTCGTCAAACACATCATCCGCTTTGTAAGGGTGACCAATCTTGTCCAATACATCCTCCGGATAAGGAATATGTGGCTGCGTACTAAGAGCATACGTATCTGGATATTCTGGATATGAATACTGCACGGCAGATATGCTGGTTGAAGGGGCACGGTTTTTGGTTGAAGGGGCACGGTTTTTGGTTGAAGGGGCACGGTTTTTGGTTGAAGGGGCACGGTTTTTGGTTAGAGGAGGTCCAGTTATCGGACGGGTTGATC
>JAEORY010000605.1 GCA_016840645.1 Candidatus Borrarchaeota archaeon
ATAAAAATAAAGCCTTACGAAAATTCCGGCGCACAAATAAGAGTGGTACTACTCAGACATACTACGTGTTTAAATGTGCCAATTGCCAGACAGAAATCTCTGTGCGTTCGGGAGGCTTATCCAAGCATAAAGGTAGATGCCAAACGTGTGCCTCTAAGCATTCTGTAAGGCAGATTTGGGATAAGCTACCGCCAACTGAGGCTGCTAAAAATCGTGTTATACAGAGTTATAAAAGCTCCGCTACTAAAAAGGGATTAGCGTGGGATATAAGTGAAGAAACCTTAAACATACTATTTAATGATGATTGTTACTACTGTGGTGCTCCTCCCTCCAACGTGTCTAAATCAAAAAATGGGGATTATGTCTATCAGGGCATAGACAGATTGGATAATACGCAAGGGTATACTGAAACAAACTGTATCTCTAGCTGCAAACGGTGTAACTATGCAAAATCCAATATGGATGAAAAGGAATTTCTGAATTGGTCTGGTGGTTTTGCGGAAAAGATACTAGAGACTTATGATATAGAAATGTACCACTTATATCGAAAAGAAGATGTGAGTGGTGTCTCTGGAACTGGAGTTTTAGCTATAATTTTTAAACTGGCTCCCTCACGTTATATGATGGAGTGGCTCGGTGAGCATCGCACTCTTACTATTTTTGAAAGTCTTGAAAGTATTAGAAATATTCATGGACATGACAATAAGACTATTGTGGTAAAGGGACTACCTAAGAGATATCATATTAGAAAGGCTATGGCAAATGAACCAGATAAAAAAGAACAAGTTTGACATTGGGCAATGGGTACCTCCCAACCCTCTTGTACACCAAATGAAGTTACAAAAAACTGTAGCTGAAATGGGTGACAAAGCGAACTGGCTCCTCATCAAGAGATATCATAATGTTCAGCCCGTAACAGATACCGCATTATACTTTCAATACTTCAGAGCCTTGTATATGAAGGACAATGAGAGCAAGGAAAAGGCTAATAAAAAAGAATTTGAATATATGTTCCTAATAAAAATGTATATCCCAATTGATAAAGGCATGGAATTCAGAACACGTAAAGAGGGTTTCAGACAGAGGGGCGGTAAAACATACCCACGATTGGGGATAGTACTCCCGGAAGAAGTATACGTTAAATTTGAGTTCCCCCAATTCAATGGTAAAAAACGTCTACCTAAGCCACTAGCGGAAAGGGTGAAAAAAGAGTTACTCTGTAGTTGTGTCTACCATAGTTCCTTGGGCAGTGGGGTATTAGAATACTTCCCGTCGGATCTAAGGCAGTTGTGGATAGAAGAGGGACGTAGAAAGAAACCGAAAGGAGAATCCCCGGCGGTTTTTCTGACCGAAAAGAATTGGACTGTCTTAGAAATGGTAAACACCCAACCACTTGTTAAATTAATTAGAGGTTTTGA
This sequence comes from Candidatus Borrarchaeota archaeon, assembly GCA_016840645.1. Next base: position 1,419 of record JAEORY010000605.1, read on the forward strand.
AAACCCGGTAACAGGAGTACTTGGTGATTTTGTCCACTACGCACCCGAAGAGGAGAAAACAAATGGCCCCAAAAAAAATAATTAGAGGTGAAAAAAATTTCTTCTTACGTAGTCTAAAATGTAAACCCATTAATGATTATAGGAAAGCAGCTAAAATTGCTCAGGACCTAGTAGATACACTGAATGCTACTAATGGGGTGGGGCTATCCGCGATTCAAATTAATGAACACTATCGCATTATTGCTATAAAGCCCGATAAAGAAAAAGATGCTGTTGTATTAGTGAATCCTACTGTAGTAGATGTTTCCGAAGAATTGGCAGATAGTGATGAAGCTTGCCTGTCAGTGCCATATAAGTATGGTAAAGTCAAACGGCATAAAGAAATTACTATCCAGTATTTCGACCTGAACCAGAACAACATTCGGGGGAAAGCCTACGATTTAGAGGCTTTTATCATACAGCATGAGGTTGACCACCTCGACAATACATTGTTCATAGATAAATGTGAAGAAATTCAGGATATTAGGGAGCAGGGAAAAGGAGTTGACAGAACTCCTGAAGTATGATAGGATATAAGTATGAGTAACAAAATAAAAAATATAGAACAACGAACCATTGCTAGAATCTCTTTCCCAGAAACCAATACAGTGAAACACGCGCTGAATGGAATCCCGGTTATGGTACACGGCAGCAGAGAGGTCAAGCCATATAATAACGACCAGGAAACCTATTATATCGCTGAGGTAGCCTTCTTTAACTTCGCGGACGATACCAAAGTATTTCACCTGCATAAGTCAAAAGAGTTTGATACCAGGTACTTAGAGGTGGATGTAATTGCTACCATGAAATTACGTGAAAATTTTACCGATGGGATTATGGAAATCAAGTCTAAAAGAAAAAAGGAATTAGAAGAAATACAAGAGGAAAAAAAGAAAGAATTAGAGGCACAAAATGAAACTACCGGGAGATAACCATAAGTTAATAGGCTTATCGTTTGATATGCCTTGTGGGTGTACTATCCGAGTTGCCGATATCATAGCGGCGGTAGATGCCTTTAAACCAGATTGGTCAGAAATCCTAGTCAAGATAGAAATTATCTCCCACTGTGAAAAAGCACACAGAGAGCAAATTGTGGGTAACTTTTATTACCAGGAATACAGTAGGTTTCACTCAGACATGCACCCATCTTATTCTAAGCAACCAGAAATTAATACTATAAAAACTATGCAAGGTAAGAAATCAAGTGAGTGACTTTAAATATAGGATAAACGATATTGTCTATTTCCAGTCTCTAAACTGGGAATGTACCGGAACTATAGTTAACATAGGAGAAGTAATTAAACGAGCCAGCGGAAAAGAGTTGCAAGACAATAGTTACGGCCCGGATGATAAAGTTTACTGGATTCAGTATACAGACAAGGAGAAAAAACAAGAGTATATTGCCGTAGTGTTCGAACAAGACATATTTTTAGATACTCTCTCAACTATGAAAAAAGGTCATAGCGAATGAAAAAACTTAGACATAAGCTATTTGAAACGGGGGTAGGATTCGCAAAAGAACATGGTGTTGAGGTCGAGCTGAGAACCACTGTAGAAGTTCGCAATTTCATGTTCTTGGGGCATGAAATCCATACTGTGGGTTTG
>JAEORY010000606.1 GCA_016840645.1 Candidatus Borrarchaeota archaeon
ATAAACGATAAACTGACACCAAACGCCTATACAACAAAAACTGCTATTGAACTTGTTTTGAAAGAAATAGAGCAGGCGTATGATGTCATTATAAGGCATCAAATCGAAGTTCCCATGAGCGCAGGCTACGGAACTAGTGGGGCTGGTGCTCTTTCATCTGTAATGGCACTTAATGATGCGTTAGAATTAGAATTGTCAAAATATGAAGTCGGCAAGATCGCACATATTGCTGAAATCAAATGTCAAACCGGATTAGGAAGTGTTTCAGGAATATTGAATGGCGGAATAGTTCTAATATTGATCCCTGGTGTTGAGGGACTTTTCAATATAGAGCGAATACCTATGAATCCAAATTTTTCTGGGAAAGTTGTAACAGCATTAGTCTCTCCTATAAAAACACGAGGAGTCATTAGATCGTATGAAAAACTACGAAAAATCAACGAATACGGAGAAATTTCGCTTAAATTGATTAGAGAAAATCCGACTGTTGAAAATTTCTTCAAGTCATGTAAAGACTTTGCGATCAATTCCGGCTTAATGTCAGTGCTTATTAAGAAAATGACAGATGTTGCTGTAGAAAATGGAGCACTAGGAGCTACGCAAAATATGATCGGTGATGCTATGCATGCAATTGTAGAACCAGATTTTGTGACTAATGTCGTCAAAGCTCTTGGAAATTATGTAAACAAAGAAAAAATAATCGTGTCAGACATTGATCTGAATGGACCAAAACTTCTCTGAATGCATTGTATTTTAAGAGTCACTAGTTTCCTTGTCTTCTTTCTTTGTCCATGAATTAATCTTCTTTTTTGCACGAGATTTTAGTTGATCTAATGCTGCAACCAATTCCTGTTTTTTCACTTCTGCATCATTTTTAGCTTTTTCTAGCATATTTTCAAGGAAATGTTTAAGATCTTTCTCCTTGATAAACGAAACAAGATCATTAACGAGACTTTTTGGTCCTGATGTCCTTGAAACGTAATTCCTAAATCTTAAAGAGGTAGCAAATAATAATACACATCCAAGGAGAATTATAGCATCGAATAAAATTGATAATTGATGAAAACTGTAGATTAATGCCCTAGTACTTTGACCTGAAGTAATATTGTTCACAATAAAGGCATGATAGCCCAAAACAGTGCCTAAGAGCGCAATAACTGAACCGTCTTCCCAAGTTGATTTTTCTTCACCTACTTTTTGTTCATTTGTAGGAGCAAGACGTCTACAGAGACCCTGTACAGCATAAAGAGTTCCTACCGCTATGAAGATGGCGTCTACTGCAAGAGATCCCGTGCCAGAACCAATTCCATTCCAAATACATAACGCTAGGTGGTACACCACAAAAATGAAGAAAAGACCTACAATAGAAGCAAATACATCATTATTAGACTTTTTAATCCACCAAAAGATCATAACAATAGTGATTATCCAAGCGACTATTCCCGAAATGCCACTTATGAAATCTGGTGAAGAACCATTGCCTATCAAGAAGCCAAACCCAAGAATGAAAAATCCAGCTATACTTAGGATCGCAATAATTTTAATGGGCCATTCAAACAAAATTGCATCTTTTGGTTTCCCAAAACTCACTATCCGACCTGACCAGCCTGCAATGAAATTTCTAACTGCTGAAAATGTTGAAATATTTAGTATCAGAATCCAACCATAGAAACATGCAAATGCAAATGCTTGAAATGGTATTGAAAGCATTTGAAAGATGTAAAGCCCTATAAGAAGCAATGAGAGTAATAGGATAGTTAAGATTATTCTTATCGTTGTACGCTTGAGTACTAAAGCCATAATGCCTACAATAACAAAAATTAATGCTGATACAGTTTCAAGATTGATTATAAATTGAAAAATTGGTAAGGTTGTAAGATCAAGAACCGTTAAAATCGTAGAACCAAAAATAGACAGGAGCGATACAAACAGGAAAAACACAAATCGCTTCTCTGATAATGTTGCGAGTCCTCCAAGGACTGCTCGTTTGATATACCAATAGGTAACACGTTCAATGTACGACAAAAATATCACCATGTACAAATTTTCAACAAATCATAGATGCAACAAGAAGGGAAACCTAAGCATTATTAAAAGCTTCTAAATTTTGACACACCTTGCGTTATAAATTTCTGCGCAGCTTGTTATATAAAATGCTCGAAAAAAATATAAGACCCCAGTGGAGGGATTACTCAGGAATGCTCGTGAGGTTGAAATATGGCTGATGAAGAACCCAAAAAGATGGCTGATGAGCTTAAGAAGGAAATCTTGGACAAAACAAAGACTGAAGATGAAGTAAAAGATATGTTAGAAAAACATCTGGAAGAAAAATCCAAAAAGGAACCTTCTGAATAGACATAGAATAGCGATCATGTTGTAAAGGGAAAACAAGAAGCTCTTAGTAAGTCTCAGTAATTCATTTTCTTTTAAATTTTTTAAAATTTTAACTTTAGACGGGAAATCTCCTTCCGAGAGGGAGGGGATTAAAGCCGATGGCTTTTTATAGTTTTTTGGAACCCCTAAAGATGGTACGACGAGTGTACCCGTAATGCCCGACTGGGTGGAGGCATATCCTCCTGTAAGCGACCAGTCAGCAGGTGACAGGGCTAAACGTAAGGATGCCCGTACATGAGGTCTTATCCAGTATGGCAAGATATTCCCCTTATTGTGTGCAGTTTGCTAACCTGTCGGACAGGCAGGTAACAGATCAATAGCATTCTGTAGGCAGATGAAGAAGGGGCAGGATAAGGGTGAGCAGCGTGTGTAACCTGGTAAGCTTCCGTAAGCCCATAACTGTAGGGAACGTGGCGAAGCGTCGCCTCCCGTGAGGGAGCGAGAACTACAATGGCAAGCTGGAAGTCCCAGCCGAAAGGGTGGGGAGGATGTCACATAAGCGCGTACTTTCAATTTAACTTAGTCAGATTGCGTGATTTCTTATCTTTTTTATAGTAAACAATGCCATGTGCAAAAACTTTATAATGAAAATCAGGTGAAAACATTCATCTAACTCATCTAACTGATTACTACATTCGTTTTTGATGGTTTACTTCAA
>JAEORY010000607.1 GCA_016840645.1 Candidatus Borrarchaeota archaeon
CCAGATTTGCCCTTCATGACTATAATGAAGATAGCAATCCGGCAGATGAGAGCACCTTGGGTGACGACTTGGTCCTCGATAAGGAGACGGGACTCATTTGGCCCAAGGATGCTGGTATAGGACCACGTTCGAATAACCAGCTGTGGTGGAGGGCCAGCATGTGGTGTTTCAGAGACTTTGAACTGGGTAATCGGAAAGGCTGGAGGCTTCCTGCGATAGAAGAGCTCTCAACACTGATAGATCATTCAAAGGAATCTCCCGGGCTTCCTACAGGACATCCATTTATAAATGTGAAGGAGGGCTTTTATTGATCTAGTACCACCGCTACGACATATCCTGAATATGCCCTCTGCGTGGATTTTATCTCGGGAAACGTTGGCTATTCTGAAAAGGAAAATTTTTATTATATTTGGCCGGTGCGCGGCGGATTTGGGCCTTATTTGTCGCCTTAAAGACTTACATGGTAATGATCTATTTTCTCATTAAAATTGTTTCAAGAAAGGAAATCAGTTAACGCATTGACCAACTCAAGAAGGGCAGGGTCATGAGCGGCCCTGTTTTTTTTCTTGTGAATCTTGCACCATCTTGTTATCATACGTCCATGAGATGGTTTAAGCAAAAGATATTTCCATCCCTTTTTGCCCTTTTACTCCTACCATTCCCCCTGTTTTCTGGAGCCGGCGATCTCCAAACTGTCGGGGTCACAGAAGAAGGGGTCAGGCAATTCTTGGAACACTACAAAAATCAATACACTCGAAAGAATATAGGCGGTTTTGTCTCATTATTCTCGTTAAAAGCTATTCAGAACGGACGAGATGGCTTTAATGAAATTAGAAGGATTTATTCAGATTTTTTCGAACAGAGCCAAGAACTGCGATACCACCTAGACGATATAAGGATCAAGATCTATACGGAGGCCTTAGTCTTTGGGCTTTTCTATGAAAATACCGTATTAGCAGAGGCTCGTTATAGAGTTGATCAGATATTGAAAAAGACGGGGAAAAAGAAAGTCTGGGAGGGGGACATTCGCTGGATTTTGATCGGAGAAAATGGAGCTTTGAAAATACTTTCTCTCGATTTTAAGCACCAGAAGCCACGGTAATTAACCATTTAAGTGGCCGAACCGAAAGATTTTCCTATCCATTTTTGTCGTCCTTTCGCTTTTATTCCTGGATTTTCTCAAACCAATGATTCGCAAACCACATGGCTTAAACGGGTCACTAACGCTAATACTTCTACGGGCAGAATAATAGGCGTTACTGACGGTGATATTATCTACGTGATGCGTGAAGGGTGGGCTGCGAATCGCCCAAGAGCTCATGGTTACTATTGGCAATACCAATCAACCCAAAAGAAAGCGTCACCATCCAGGAAATAGCGAGAATAAGGGAAAATAAAACATGCAGAAATTAGATACCTATGCGGAAAAGGCAAAATCATTGGGTACGTCTAAGGCAGAAATCATTAGTACTAAGAATGTGGTAATGGGAAATTGGGTAAGGTTAAAGTGCCAGTATGGTTGTGACGGTTATAGTGGATGCTTAACCTGTCCTCCATACTCCCCAACACCTGACTATACAAAAAAGATGATGGGTGAATATTCTAAAGGTCTTTTGATGCAGATTGAAAATGTCTCTTTGGCGAACAGACCAATGGTTCGTTCTAAATTTCAAAATATCGTGGTCGACCTTGAGAGGGAAATATTTTTGGATGGTTACTACAAGGCTTTCGGTTTATTTGCGGGTCCGTGTAGATTTTGCAGTGATTGTGATATCACTAAAAACTGTAAGCATCCCCATAAAGCTAGGCCAGCTCTGGAGGCATGTGGGATTGATGTTTATCAGACTGCCAGAAACTGTGGATTTGAATTAGAGGTGGTGAAAACCGAGGACTGCCTCTATTCATATATAGCACTAATATTAATCCAATAGGAACTTAATTTTCTAAACGAGATTTGGTTGAAGGTATAACAAAACCTTTCAATCCCAAAGAAGTTGTTAATATCCAGATAGGGGAGAATAAAAGAGGGTTGTTGGGGAAATAAAAACAAACAAGAAAGGAGCCACGGGCATGAAAAAGGCAAGATGTTGGATTGTTTTAGTATGTATGATCCTATTCCCGATGAAATTGAATTCCCTTGCAGTTGCCCAAGATTATGAACTTCCGCTGAAAACGCTTGATGGCCTTAAAGGCGTCTATGTCTCCATAGAACCGCTGGAACACGAAATTAAGGCAGCCGGGCTGACTGAAAACCAGCTGAAGATGGACGTGGAACGTAAACTCCGCACGGCAGGGATTAAGGTACTCACTAAGCAGGAATGGTCTAAGGCACCGGGACGACCGGCATTCTGGGTGCGCCTTGGCAGTGCGAGGTTGGGGACTAATCATTTCTTCTACATCATCGTGGGACTCATCCAAGATGTTAACTTAAGCCGGGCACCTAGTTTCCAGACATCCGCACCTACCTGGTACCTATCCAGTGGCATTGCGACAACGGGAGGTAAGCTAGGTGAGCTTTGCCGAAGGACAGTGAAGGAAATGACGGACATATTTATCAATCAATATCTCTCCGTAAATCAGAAATAGAGAGGCTGGAAGCATTGCAATACTACTTAGCCAAAAAAATCGTCACCGTCCAATAACGAGCCATCTCCAACAATCTTGAGATTGAGGCATTCATAACTGAAAATCCGTTGTCGGTGGTTCGATTACACCTCGTGATGCCAGCCCAGGTAACCATTTCAGGCTGCCTATTTCTCTTTTCCAAAACCAAATTGATACCATCGTAGGGCCACTCAAAGCCATCCTTCCCCCTTAAAGCGTCCTTCCTTTGCAAAAAAGGTAGAAAATAAAAAAAATTCCAAGAAAATCTAAGATTTGATGAGATTTTTTAATTAGTTTTTTTCTCATTCATTTGTGGAATCAGAAGTATTTAAATGTATTAAGAAACAAAATCAAAAGATCAGCATTGAACTAGACTGGCTATAACCTTGTAAAACATGGTTTTTGTTTTCCATCCATTTTTGGTAATAAGG
>JAEORY010000608.1 GCA_016840645.1 Candidatus Borrarchaeota archaeon
GCAATCGATTTAAGAGTGCGGAGAAATAATATACCGCAAGCGCTTGACCTATTATAAGAAGCGGAATAAATGCCGTTACAATATCATGAAAATCTTGTAATTCTGGCACGAATGCGAAAAGTAAGCCTGTACCAAGAGCTACAAATACGCCCAGTTTCAATAGATTTTTCACAATGTTCATTTGTGTTGCTGTTAATCCTGCAACTAATTGCTCCCTGGCAGAGAATTCAAATTTCTGAACACTAAGGCAAACTCCAGCATCATCTAAATTGCAGAAATCAACAAAAACTTCATGTTTACCTTTACTTAGAGGGATAATGTTCACTGAAACTTGTGCTGTTTCGCCAGGAGTTATATTCAGTTCTATATCATCAGGGGAAAGAACGGTTAACACGGATGCAAACTTAAGACGAATTCCAGCAGTCTCTGCGATGTTTTTGATTAACATTCGCGCTTTTGTTGCATTTTTGACAACAAAGGGTTTATCAGTATCTATATCCAGTATGGCTCGCTCTGATATGAAATCACTTTCAATTTCCCGCAATTTTCCTTTTATAACATCTTCTTCATCGTCTGCTAATAGCGCATCTGCTGAAAGAAATATTACAAATACTAAGGTACAAATGACTGCACTCAGTCCTAATAGATATGGATCTACTGTTCCCGTTATAAAAGCATTAAACTCATAGATCATAAGCGCCAAAATCGCGATCATTGCTAACGTATTTATTACCTTTGCAATTGTTTTCATACTTGTTTTCCTCCTACATCTTCGCTTCTAAACGCTCAATTTCTTGTAATCTGGAATTTCTGATTATATAGAAAACTAAAGTAAGCACTATCATTTCAACGATGATAACTAGAAAGACGTAGAAATAATCATTCCATATATCCACTGGAATTTGACCGAAAAAGAGCTTTAGTGCACCGATTACCGCAGAAAGAAGCGTTAAAACTAAAATAAATGAGCCAAATACTCGAAATGATTCACCCGGTTCCGGTAAAACTTTGTATGCAAACTGATAGCGCGGTGGATTGGTAGGATCATAATATTTCATCGCTTCATCCAGTTTTGTTATCGGTTTTGGATAAAATGTCACGATTTTTGCTCCATCGTCAAAGAGATGGATTGAAACGTCCTTTTTGACTTCTTGTTCAGGCGCAAGATGATCGACTTCTATTAGGTCGATCTGGTCTTCAGCGTTTACTTCTATTCTCCAACTCATATTTACTGGTAACTTGTTTTTTAACGTCAGCCTTAATATCTCGTGGTCGTCATTGATCAGTCCATCCTCTCCTAGTACTTCGACCTGAGATATTTCTAGCAAGGGTTTGTTAGGTTTTGCCATAACTTTGAATGTAGAACTTGCTTTAATCGCTTCCAATCTTTTTCTTGTTCGCCGTCTTTCCCAGAAGAGGACTAATAATTGAATAGGGATCATGGCTACTACTATAAACAATGAATTCCAGAATACAATGCTACCTGCAATTCCTATTCCTAGTTCTATTGTTGGAACTACACCCACAACGAAAAGGCCAAGACCGATAAAACTACCTAAGAAGATCCCCATGCCAAGAACTGAAACGATCGTATTCCACACAACCGATGTGAATTTGTCTTTCAATATATTTGTTTCTGCATCAACATCAAGCGATTCTCCTGCCATACCAACGAATAAAGCCCCAATAACGTTTCCTAAAAAGTTAATCAGGTTTCCCAAATCGAGAGGCTCTCCGTTAATGATAACATTATTAATTATATCCAGTAAAAGAGTTCCAATTCCAGCTGTAAGTGCTCCTACAGGACCTCCGAACCATAATGCCGCTAAAGCAGGAATAAATATGAATATACGCAGTTCTCCATGTCCGCCAAAGAGTTTAACGTTGCCCTGAATTAATGCATTAACCGCATAAATGACTGCTAAACCGATGACGAAAAACTTCTTTTCCCATAAGTCTTGTAGATTCTCTTTTAGTGTAGGTATTATTGCTCGCATATTTGCTTCCTCTGTTTTATTATCATAAGCTTTTGTACTTTTTGGTGGACCTCGAAACGGAGGTACCATTTATTAAGGATTTGGTCGCGCGCGATGACTAAATTAGTCTATCAAAGCCTCATAATCCAAAAAAAGTTACTAAAAAACTCTAAATTTTCAAATAAAACTCATCGGTCTCTTACTTCCCCGGTAGCGGTCATTATCTAAACGATGCAAGAAAACCCACTCTTCTCACGAAGCCCACTGCTTTAGTGGTGGGTAGTTCTCTTACGTAATGATTTCCAAGAAAGAGACGGCTATCAAAAACATAGCATGAGACCACGCCAGTGGTGAAACTGAGACTTGTAAGGCATTGTCAAACATCTGTTCTGGAATATATTTTTCGATCCTCTTAAGAACCCACTGGAAATATTCTTTCGCTTTTCCGGTGTTTCCCAGAAGTGCGTAATAAATGGTCATCCAAAAATTTAGCAATGGCCAGGCCCCCGCGCCTTTCATACGTAACATACCGCCGTATACCCATCCATCGTAGTAATCAAATTGATATCTATGCACACCACCTTTGATTACAAGTTTATCTTCGATTTCTTTGACTGTTGAAATCATTCTTGGATCATTGGCATCGTAGATATTGAATGGATAAACCAGACCAAGCATTGATGCATCTATAGCTGTATCTATCAACTTTCCATATACTCTCACGAAATGATTCTCAACAAAATGATGCTCTAAGAGGTTCCTCATTTGTTTTGCTGCGCTGGTCCATTTTTCATTTGCTGTATCGGGACACATCTCATATGCAGATTCTAAACCTCTTATGCATGCTGCTAGAGAATAAGTGAAATTGTCACGTAAATCTGGAAACGTAAGTCTTTCTTCCCACAGATCGTTCGTTACCATACTAAAGTGATCTGTTTTCCATTCCTTAGATAATCCATCTGCTAGGCATGTGATTAACTCTTCAAATTTTGAACATTCATCCAATTTGCCTTTGTGATGATAATGATGCCATATCGCATACAAAACCGTACCTGTG
>JAEORY010000609.1 GCA_016840645.1 Candidatus Borrarchaeota archaeon
GAGATCCTTTGAGAGAGATAAAGATCCTTAGTGATCCTAAAAACATCTTATTAGTAATGAAAGATGGAATAATTGAAGTCGATCTAAGAAACGAGCAAAGATGAAAATAAAACGTCTAAGTCTAATTGAAGGGGCTAGTAAAGCCAGTGGGTTAGCAGTTGTAATAGATGTATTCAGGGCATTTACAACAGCTGCTTATGCTTTTAATAACGGTGCTGAGAGGATCTATCCGGTTGGGAGCATAGAGAAAGCTTTCAAGATCAAGAAAATGAATCCAGACTGGATCTTGATGGGGGAAAGAGGAGGAAAGCAAGTAGAAGGATTTGATTACGGGAATAGCCCGTATGAGATTAGTAATGCCAATCTAAAGGATAAGATAATTATTCAAACTACAAGTGCGGGTACTCAGGGAATTGTTTTAGCAAAAGGAGCTCAAGAAATACTACCAGGTAGTTTTGTTATCGTAGACGCTATAGTGGATTATATAAGGAAAAAGGATCCCAGTGAGATAAGCCTAATTGGAATGGGTTGGGGTGGAAAAGTCAGAAGCATAGAGGACGAAGCCTGTGCAGATTTTATTGAAATGAGATTAAAGGGAGAAATACCAGATTTTAACGAAGTGAAGCGAAAAATCAGATCTAATCCAGAGGGTGAAAAATTTTTTGACAAGTCTCAACCTCACTTCGTGGAGGAGGATTATCACTATGCGATGGATCTGAATAAATTTAGTTTTTGTATGAAAGTTGTGAGAAATAAAATGCCTTATATAATTAGGATTTAACCGATATATTCATTTCTTAGTTTCACAAAGTATCAATCGACATGAGAGTATCAGAGGTTATGGTAAAAAACCCTGTTGTAGTCGATCCTGATACCAATTGTACAAGATTAGCTAAAATTATGCGAGATAAAGGAATCGGCTCACTAGTACTGGTAAACAATAATAAACCAATAGCAATCGTTACAGAAAGAGACCTTGTACACCGGGTTATGGCAACACAAAAGGATCCTAATAAATGTAAAGCAAACGAGATAGCCAGTAAACCAGTAATAGCAGTAAGTATTCACGCTGATATTGAAATGGCTGTTGACACAATGAACGACTACAAGATCAGAAAAATTGTAGTTATAGATGACAAGGACAAACTTGTAGGGATACTTACAACAGATGATCTTGCTAAGAACCTAAGGAGCATGTCTGAAGAATTAGCAGTCAAGTACATACTGTTATCTCGAAGAACCAAATAATGTGAATAAAAGAAAATATCCTAATTATTTTATTTGATTGGATTGGATGATATCGAAGACGTGCCCGTTGGGTTCCATGAAATAAAAGAATTTTTGCTTTCCTTTGATATATCGCATCCATTTTCCCTCAGAAGATTTTTTGTTGAATCTAGATCATCTGCGATAAAACTAGGAACTATTGCATGAAATCCCTTTTTCATCACATAAAAATTGATAGCTCCTGTCTCATATACCAAGAGACACAGTGATGACGAATATCTTCAACGCCCCACGGCTACATCATTTTTAGAGAAAATTATATTGGAAATTGAGTAAGATTGCTAAATAATATATGTTTATACAAAAAACTTACAAACTTCTATATTTGACCATATAATATATTTATTGTTCTCAAGGTGAAACTAGTGGTTGAATTCTGCGACAGATGTGGAAGTTTCATGGAAGCGTCCACAGGGGGCTTTGAATGCCCACGATGCGGATGGACTAAACATGCTGACTTCATTAAAGTAAAAACTGGTCCCGAGAACGAGCCTGAACCCGTTTATGTCATGAGTGGTACTGAAACTGCGATAGTGGTTCAGCGAACATGCCCACGATGCGGGAACGCGAAAGCATACAGAACAATCACAGTAGCTATTGGAGAGCACGCTGGTGTTAATACAGATCGTTCCGTCCAGCGTTTCAAATGTACAAAATGTGGACATACCTGGATAGTTGGTTAATAGAATCTAATGTACACATACCTTAATGGGTATTCCTTCCTGAATACTCTGGCTGACAATACAGTAATCCTCAAAGATGTCAAGACATCTTTTAAACTGGCTCTCATATTTTTCTTCAATATCCGGATAAATGTCGACAGTGAATTCAACTATTCTCCATCTACCTTCCTTATTTCGTCTCATAACCCCTTTTACATCAGTTTTTATATCTCCAACTTCAGCTCTCCCTTTCTCTAAACAGAATAAGAGACTCGCTGATAGGCAGTTTCCCATTGCAGCAGCTATAATATTCTTTGCATCAGGACCCACTCCATTTCCAACCGGTTCAGGTTCATCCATTAAAAGGTTCTCAACATCAATCATCCCAAAATCTATAGAAAATTGAAACCCTTCATTTCTTTTCATAGAGACTTTGAAAGTCTTCTCTTCGTCGCTCATAATACTCATACAAAAATAGAGACCTAGTATAATAGCTATTCTTAATGAAGAATTTTAGCTAATGAAATTCAGTATAGTTAATTCTTTAATTGCATAGAATATCTCCTAAATATGTCTTCGATGCGACGCAAGGAAAAGGAAATTACTGAGAAAGCAGTCCTAGAAGAGATCTTGTTAGAAAAATTGGTGGGGAGACTAGGCACATCAGTAAACAATAACCCCTACGTGGTACCCATGAATTTTGCTTACAGGGCCGGTAAGATTTATTTACATACCCATAAAGATGGGAAAAAAGTGAAAAATATCCTAGCTAATCCACGAATATGTTTCGAGGTTGACGATGGCAAAATGATTGAAGCAGAAGAGCCCTGCAACTTCAGTTGGAGTTACCATAGCGTTATTGTTCATGGTAACGCCAGAATAGTAACAGAGCCTGAGGAAAAACTTGCAGCATTGAAAATAATCAGTGACAAATATAGCTTCGGGAAAGGTGAGAGATTAACCCTAAAATCTATTGAAAAATATGAAAGTCTCTGGATTATCGAGATAAATATTGATAAAATGACGGGAAAGAAAAGCCCCGCCTCATAACTTTAATACTCACCTAAATAAAATAGAAGGTT
>JAEORY010000610.1 GCA_016840645.1 Candidatus Borrarchaeota archaeon
ATATCACCTGCACCTTGAATTGCTGTGCTGGTCATATAACTTATTGACAATTTCCCTGCAATGCTTGAATTTACTTCAACAGTGCCATTTTCTGCGAGGGTTCCAACAATATCCTTACCTGTGTATTCCAGAACAACATTATCGAAGTCGATGTCGAATTGATATGCGATGATGTTATCGACTGCTGTTAGTTCACTCACAGAAATTGGGACTTCAAGACTTTGAACCTCATCAACGGTGACATCTTGAACAGTTAATGCAAATTCGGTGCTAGGCTCTGAATCTTTTATGCAACGAATTGAAAGACCAATACCTTTAGTGACTCCCGGATGACCGAGTCTCCTAGAATCATCAAATCTTACCTGGGGATTATAGTAGCTTGTGTAATCACCAATTGTTGTCATCGAAGTCCACCAAACTCCTAATTCACCAAGGGCAACAAAATCTGCGGGATTAGTTCCTCTTCCACCTGCCGGCAGGGCAGAAAAACCACTTTCGTTAGTTGCTCCAGTATTTGGAGGTAGCCAATGTGTCGTTCCTGTTTCTTTAAGTTTACCTCCGATATCAATATCGCCTAAAAAACTATCCATTTCAAGCCATTCAGTATACATGGGCACATGCCAACCTGAAGGACAAAGATTTCCTGTTTCGACAGTATACCAATTATATAAAGCACCATAGGTATCTTTATAAGTTGTCTCATCATTATCATACCAACAATATGCTCCTGTGGTTAAATTACTCCACTCTGTATTATCTGTTACATTTGGAATTGGAGTTCCATCATTGTATGTTGTGGTTTTCAAGTTTTCCTGCATCCAAACCTGATTACCGATCTTTACTGTATTGTAGGTATTGCCATCTATATCGGTGACGGTTTGTAGTGGAAGAATATTTGTAAAATCTTCCCAGTAATTTGCTGACTGATATGCACCAACACTTTCAGCAGGGACATATAGGGGAATAGATTTTGGAACATTGTAAAAGGCCATACTTGATGCAAGTACCGGTGGAACTATAGCGTTAGAGATTATCGAACTTAGGCCAGTGCAGTCATAAAATGAATAATGCATAATTATTTGCAGCGAAGCAGGAATTGTAATTGAGCTTAGTTCAGTAATTCCAATAAATGCAGTCATCTCTATTGTATCGACTGAATTAGGAATATCTACTGTATGTTTTCCAGCTGGACAAGAAATTAATGTAGTTAAGTCCTTACTGTATAATAGACCATCTAAAGAAGCATAATAATTATTAGCAACATCAACTTCTATTGCGAGTAAGTTTGTATTATAACCAAATGCACTAAAATAAATCGACTCTACAGAAGAAGGTATATAAATTGAGCTTATACCCGTACAATATCCAAATGCGTTATAGTCAATTCGCTTAACGGTATTTGGAATATCAATAGTGCTAAGGTTATTGCAACCCCAAAAAGAATTTGCACCTATTGTCTCTACCGTAGAAGGTAAAAGAATAGAATTCTTCTCTTCCGGACAAGTAATTAATTCTGTGAAATCTTTACTATATAATACGCCATCTATCGAACTATAGAAATTATTATCGCTTGCAACATCAATCGAGCTTAATCCTGTGCATTCGAAAAAAACTCTGTCTCCAATGCTTGTTACAGAGTTTGGGATATAAATCGAGCTTAACCCTGTGCAGCCATTAAATGCAGAACTTCCAATGCTTGTTACAGAGTTCGGGATATCAATAGTGCTTAATCCTGTGCAACTACTAAATGAGTAATCCCCAATGCTTATAACACCATAACTATTCGCTTCAAATTCAACAGTTGTTGGTACTACGATATCTCCTGAATAAGGTTGATTAAGAGAGGATGTGACTTCAACGGTATATGGTTCTACAGCTGAAGTAATGTTGTAGCTTATACCATCAACTTCTATAGTTTGGGCTGTTATTCTACTAATAGCAAGAAATGTGATTAATGAAATTGCAAATGCTTTTTTCATAGCGTTGGGCTTTAGGCGTATGAGATACTTTTTTTCATACGTAGCAACTATGATAATGTTCCCAGGAAATGGTGAGATATGCGAATTATGATGAACATTTAGCCGAACAATTTTTAATGTTCAATTAGCATATTATCAAGGCATAACAGTTATTTTTCAATAAATTGCCCTGTCAGCCTCCTGGATCAGGTAGTATTCCAATGGGTGTGACTTGCAAATGAATATCAGACTGAATATCCCTGTGGAATTGCCAGTGGTTCACACGGAAAAGAACTAAATTTGGGAAATAGGGCATGTGATCGCTGAACGAGGGAAGTATTGATTTAATTAAGGAAGAAGGATGATTGAGAATACAAATAGTAATATTGATAGAGTATCGGTTCATTCTGTTGGGAACAAGACAAATGGAGGGGAGCTCCGCCTGTCGAAGTTCCTTCTGGACACCTCAGATGTAGCTGTCAGAGAGTTATTATCCAGGTTCTTTCTGTCTCCGTTTTCTGATCCGGAGTTTCACTCATTCACCTTTACAAATGAAGATTTTACACTAAATCCTTTGTTCAACTTTGCTTCTGAAATTTTTAGTGAACAGGACACTTTCCACAAAAATTCCGTGAATATTGCGAGGCATCTTTATGAACTATCGGTTCATCCACAAATAAAATCCGGGGATCTGTTTGTAGCTTACATCTCAGATATGATTGTTGACGGTGAGTTGCTTAATGCCATTGGAATTTTTAAATCGGAGAATAAGCAGGCATTTTTAAAACTGGATAGTACAGGAGAAAATTTCTCTATCCGTCATGATGATGGAATCAACATTGAGAAACTTGACAAGGGTTGTCTGATTTTTGATACTGACCAGGATTCTGGATATAGGATATGTAGCATTGATAAATCGAATAAATCTGCTGAGGCTCATTTTTGGAAGAACATCTTTCTTCAAATTCAAGCCTGTAGCGATGATTATCATCAGACAAAGGAGTTCATGAATATTACTAAAAATTTTGTAACCAAACAGTTGGCAGAAGAGTTTGAGGTAAGTAAAACGGACC
>JAEORY010000611.1 GCA_016840645.1 Candidatus Borrarchaeota archaeon
TCATGGTAAAATACATCGAAAAAGAATTCAAATCGATATTAAACAAACTCAAATTCATAGACAGTTGGTATTGGTGCAGATATACTCTAAACACCTACAATGGTTGTCAATTTGGCTGTATCTATTGTGATTCTCGAAGTGCAAAATATCACATGCCCACAGACTTCGAAAATACAATTATTGTAAAGAAAAATGCCAAAGAACTGCTCGATAAAAGAATAACGAAGGCAAGAAAACTACTACCAGATGTTGTGGCCATTTCAGGGGCTAATGATCCGTATCAACCAGCAGAAACGAAGTATTTGAATACTAGACAATGTTTAGAAGTCCTTGCAAAGAATAAATATCCCGTAGGTATCGGAACAAAATCAAAGTTAGTTATAAGAGATCTTGATTTATTGGAAAAGATTGGCAAAGTAAGTTGGAGCAGTGTTTCTGTAACAATTACTACAGCCAATCCTGAGATAGCAGAGTTCTTGGAACCCAGGGCTCCAACACCTCAAGAAAGATTTGATGTAATAAAAAAGATAAAAAAACAAACAAAGCACATACAGGCAGGAGTATCATTTATTCCGATAGTGCCATATCTGTGCGATTCAGATGAACATTTAGAGGTGATGGTGAAAAAGACCAAGGAATCAGGAGCAGATTTTATTCTATTTGGCAGTGGAGTAACCATGAGAGATTTACAAGCCAATTGGTTTTTGAAACATCTGAAGGAAAGATATCCTGAACTAATTGAAAAGTACGAAGAACTTTATGATTTTAAATACAACCCAGTGTCTTATGATGGAAAATATAATCCAAAAGAACACTATCATAAAAAGATCAACAAAAAGATGCTTAGTTTGTGCGAGAAATATAAATTGCCTTATAGAATGAAACGGTTTATTCCAAATGATTATAGACGCATGAATTATATTATAGCTGAAAAATTGCTAAATGAGTCTTTCAGACTTCAAATATTGGGCAAAGCGTGGAGTAAAAAACATTGGGCAGGAATGAATATTCAAAATTTAAAGGAATCTCTCTTAGCTGTTGCGAAAAGAAATGAACTACAGAAAATTAGAAATGTTAACGATAAAATAGAAGCGTTTATTCGAGAAAATCTAGATCTAGATAAAGATGCAACTGGTCTTTTGCGTTTTCTCTAATTGAAATATATTTAAATTACATGATTTATAAGATAATGAAATCATTGAATGAATAATCGTAAATGAAATAGAAAAACTTGTGGAATAAAGATTGTCGAAAGAATTCTTTTGTCATAGTTGTGGGAAGCCAATCGAGAAGACAGAAGATTTTGGGACAAACGCTGATGGTAGTATAAACAATGATTATTGTCGATTATGTTTTCAGAATGGTAAGTTTACACATCGTAAGCTCTCAACAGAACAAATGATTGAAGTAGTGGCTAGTATTTTAGTAAAACAAATGAATATATCAAAAGAGCGAGCTAAAGAAAAGGCTAGAATGTTCATTCAACTTAAAAGATTGCAAAGATAGTGACATAAATGGGGTTTTACGTTTTTTTCTGAACTAATCAAAGGTCTGCAACACAGTGTATACCGATAGCATTTCGTAAATCAACTCTTTACTAAGGAAAGAAAAGCTATAAGAACTATTTGATAATAATAGCTAAAAAAATGAGGTGAGAATATGGAAATGCAAAAAGGACCATTTTGCCAGTTTTGTGGCTTGCCATTCGAGATGTTAGAAGGTTATGGAACAAACGCTGATGGAAGCAAAAGCGAAGATTACTGCCAAGATTGTTTCCAGAACGGAAAGTTTACGCACCCAGAGGTCACACTGGAGCAGATGATTGAAAGGGCAACGGAACTACTCGTACAACTCTCTTTTGGTTCATTAACAGAAGAACAGGCAAAAAAAGAGGCTGAAAAACACTATCCAACCCTTAAAAGATGGAAAAGCAAGTGAAAAATTTAACTTTTACTCTTTTTTTGAATTATTTCATAATAAGCTCTTAGTAGTTCACAGAAAATCAATTTCGGGGGTCCTAATTGAAATATTATTCAGAAGATGAAATGAAAGATCTAAGATTAGCTTTTGAAGAGGAAGTTCTTAAGTGGGATCAAATTGATACAAAGAAGATGTTTGGTTGCCCCTGTTATCAAGCGAATGGCAAACTTTTCGTATTTCTTGTGACAAAGGGCATAGTTATTACAAAACTAGATACGGAAGAGAAAGAGATTCTATCTCAACAGTTCTCGACGACGTCTTTTAAAGCGAGCAAAAAAACAGTTCAAAACTGGGCAAGGATACCTTTCAATAGCAAAAAAGACTTAGATCTAATAATGCCTTTTGTGAGAAAAAGTTATGATCGTGCGCTCCAAGAAACATAAGCAGCAATATACTTTTTATTTTTAATTTTAGGTTTTTTTTACTAGTAGCTAAGCAAGAAAGCACCACCGCTTCAGCGTGGTGATGAATTGCGGTAGCTTGTGTTCACTTTCATCACGTGCATCGAGGGGTCTCCCTAATAATTATATAGCTGGTATGACGAAGATATCAACGGCTATTGGAGGGATACTACGCATACTTGTAGACAAGGTGCATACTCCGATTGCATCACCATCGTAGCAGTACCTACGGGGCGTAGGGATGTTAAACCTGTGGAGACAAGACCTCCGTAACCCGCAAGGGGATCGAGTCTGTCGTAGAAGCAGGAAGCCTCGATGCTTTAGCACGAGGCAGCTCACTAAAAGCAAATCCATTCTATGGAAATAAGTTTTCTCTAGAATTTTTTACGTAATTGTATATATACGTAGAAAACTATGTCTGTTAATGTCAACTACCCCACCCGAAAGGGTAGGGGCTTGGGAAACCAGGTCCCTTAGTTGATTAGAGGGCTTCCCTTTGTGGGAAGCAGCAGTTGTTTAGGTCACGACACCCTGGGGTGCTCCACTAGCCCCCTGCCCTGTCGTCGGTGGTTAAAAGTCCTGAGGGGTAGGGACGGTGCTGCCGACCTAACAAGCCTTTACAACAGCCTCGAAGTGGACC
>JAEORY010000612.1 GCA_016840645.1 Candidatus Borrarchaeota archaeon
TTGCAGCATTTGGCGAAACCGGATGATAAGTGGGCACATCAATGGATGCTTCTTGTGTGTAAGCTTGTGCCGAGATAAGAACAAAAGCGACAAAGAGAATTGTGGCTTTCTTTTGAGCATAAATCAATGCGTGTTTCATACGTGATTTGAGTTTTGGGATCCATGTCTATTAATTATATCCCCAAAACCCAAAAAGGTAGCCTATCAAAAAGTGAGTTTTTTTTGCTAAGTTTTGTATAGCTCTCGTTATGTGATAGTTACCGGCATTTTCGCTTCTATCAAGAGAAATAGATTAGAATGCTTGAGATACTGGAATCAGAATTCTAAAGCTCAATAGAGATGAATATACTTGTTCCTCTCCTTGAATGAATTGTGTTGGTCCGTTTTATAATGTTCCCATCATATGTTTGTATTACTCCACCACCAGAGGTGATCTGAACCTGGCTTTCATATTGAACTACCTCCTTTAAACCAATCCCACGCTCCCTCTCAGATGTTCCACTTATTCCCTCTGTAATAGCCTGCTCAAGGTAATATGTGTCATCCTTTCCCTGCTTTATCTGAGAATTCCTAAGTAAAGTCCTTTTTATACCAATACCGATATCCGTAATTGCTACATCCAGTACCGGTCCTCTAGTACCTTTGCTCGTTTGATATTGAAACGAAAAACTACCCATGGTTTCTCCCGAGTGTTCAAATATATTCTGAGTCAGTTCATAAAAGCACATTGAAAAGTACTCCCAGAGCTCATTATCCTCAATTAACAATCTAATATGCTCCATTCCCCTATGCAAATAGTCAACAAACGATTGTTTCTCAAATACATCAACATTGGATTTAATGGATCTTTGAATTCTTGGGTATCGTTTCTGAAGGAAATTATAATCTTCAACAACCGAAATTCCAGGAGTTCGGAAGTTATCTACCAGAATATTTAAGGCTCGTGAATAACTAAAAAAACTGGCAACCCTATTATTTGGATGCGGTAACTTCACTTCAATATTTGAGCAGAAAAGCCTTAAATAAAAAGGTAACAATACCAAATAACCCAGGCCTTCAGTATCAAAATACTCAAGAGGTGATAGATCGAAAACTATTTTCTTGGGTTGCTGCTTTGAATAGTCATTGGCGAAAAACCTGGTTGATAGTTCTGAAGTTGACCTATAGGTTACCCTTTGGGGAATTTGAAGAGTTACTACCTCAGCCATTCTTTTTCTCCAGATCGTTTGAGATAACTATTGGACTTATGGTAATTCTTTTTTCGCTTGCATTTACGCATAAGCCTAGGACTTCGAAGGTGAGGTCTTCTATGAAAGCTCTTCTTGTTAAGCTCTTACCAATTATATTCTTCTTTGAAGTACTAAAAACCACTAGCTTCTTTCCAAACCTTGACTCCCAATCAAGAATGTCTTTCCCAAAATATTCAGCGTAAGCTTTTAACGTTTCCCTTACTTTGAGATCAGGTTTGCAACTGTTCTCGAAAACTACTATTTGGCCTGCTTTTATATCCTTAAATTGAGAGCCCTTTTCAAGTCTGATAAATCTTTTATTTGCCAATATATGACGTTTAATAATTCTTGCCTTTTCTCCCCTGGATCCACTTTTATAAACCTTACTTATAGCATTGCTTTTTTTTAGTCGTCTGTTTGCTTTTCCACGTAACTTCCCAAAACCCATTACCCCTGCCGACGCATCTATTCCTCCTGCTGTACTTGAATCTGAAGTTGAGTTTTCAACCTCCTTATAAGGGCTATGTATATCTTCAAGGTTGATTTTATCCGGGTTGAAATAGTAGATGTGCATTCGATTGATAAGATTTCTTATTAGGCTCCAATTGAATTCCATATGCTGACAAAACTGTTGGCTTCAGCTTCAAGCAAAGCAATATGCTGATCCCCAAGCTTTGTACTTCCAAAGAGTTTCTTCTTCCTGATGTCGAGAATTGCGAAGTTCACATCTTTATATGCTCTTTTCTTCAATTCCTTATTCAGAAGAAGCAAAATCAAATCAGCTTTCTGTTGGGACAGGGATTCCGCTTTGAAATGTAACTTTATTACATATAAAATCCCATTGATGTCTAATCCAAGTTCAGGATTCAACTTGACACTAAGGTCTCCATGATTCCAGATTTTATATGGGGGATCAAACCATTCTATTTGTTTTCGTCCCAACCATGATTTGTATTGTTTGACCAACCCTGGGTAGGTGTTGATTTTTTTTCTGTCCGTCAGGTTCAGCAAGACCTTATCCAATTCTTTTTTGTTCTGATCATTACGATGAAGGTCAATAATGGCCTCTCTAAGCGGCAGCCAAAAATCAAATGCCCTTTCATAAGGATCACGATTGTATATAGTCTTGACTTTGGTGAACTTGGTCCCTCCCACTTTTGAAACATAGTCAACGAAATCGGTAAGCGAAATTTTAACCATAATAAAGCTTTTAGTTGTATTGTAATTGCTCCTTATTGCATTAATCAGGATAGAGTGGTATTTGTTACCGAAAATTCTGTATTCCTATTTACACATCATACTTGAAATAAGATGATCTGCAATAAGCATGTCAATAAGTTCGCAAACTTGAGTACCCCATTGACTGCTCTTTTATCAACCGATTGTGTTTATTTAAACAACCAGGAAGCGGGCATTAGGATTGACCTACTTCCCTTTCTTTTTGGGTGCTCTCTGTGAAAGAGCACTTCCCGCAGCTGCTTTGCTATCCTTGCTTGTTCTTCCATCTTTTAAAACCCTGGATGCAGCTTTACCTGCCTTCTTACTTGTTCTTCTCTGTTTTGCCATGATTATTTGATTTTTACGTTAATTATTTGTTTGATTTTCAAATGTTTTCCAAATTCTATTTGATATAATTAATAGGCTTGGATCCTGATCTAAAAAAACTCCAATCCATATTTATTATCATTTTACAACACTGGACTCAGGTAGAATAGTTATCAATTCCTGATCCTAGCTATAGTTCATAATAACCTCTCAATATGTATTTATCCGGATTAGCCACCA
>JAEORY010000613.1 GCA_016840645.1 Candidatus Borrarchaeota archaeon
TACCAATGGATCATTTTATTATTTGATTCATTGGTATTTGTAATTTTTTATTTATTAATTCAACCAGATGTCATTCTCTAATTATAAAAAAATGTGATTAATTAACCCAAGCTTAATTAGGTCGAACTTCGAATTTTCATATTCATGCTGAATAAGCAACTGTTTAACTGAATAAGTCAATCCAACCATGCTTTTCTAACGAAGTTCTCAAAATTACCGTGCTATATAGACAAGAATGTTGGATTATTGATACTAATGTATGAAATTCGACATTCGCCCTAATTAATATCCTGATTTAAGATTTTCGACGTTTTCTTTCATCGAGATAGATAAAAGACGCACCTCCTGAACCGGGGTGTATGTTTCCCCTGAGACGTACGAGGATTGCCGTGGTGAAGAGTTTGTCTATAGGAGTACCCGTTTTACCTCCCCTTTTATGTTTGAATTTGCACCTAAGAAATCGCAGGTTGTATGAGGTAGCCTAAGTTGCGATTATCTAATGCTAATTATTTCAATTTATACTACAATGTTTACACATCTGGAAAGGTATCATTGTAAAAACAAACTCAAGGAGGCTTTAATATGAGACCCAGAACATCTGCATTGTTCTTAATCTTTGCAGTAGTTGCGGCTGTGATTTTCATCTCAGCTTCATGTGATAACACTGGCAACGGCGATTCGTATTATATTTCGTTTAATTTTAGTGATGAAGAGTACGAATATACACTGGGACTTACAGAAGTGGAAGAACATGCGTGGGTCTCTCAAGTAAGCGCGTTCAGTGAAGCGGACCTCTATTTCTTTGCAGCACCCAATGTGGAAACGGGTCTTACCGAACCCGATGATTATATGTTGATCATCGTCATAAATGTAGAAGTTGATGCGATTGGAAGTTATACAACGGTCAATGTTTATTATAGGAAAGACGGCATAACTTACACTTCAACAACGGCTTCCGTTGAAATCACTGTATATGGTGCGGTAGATGAGACCGTAGAGGGTACTTTTTCTGCCACCGTTAATGCAGGTGGCCCATCTATCGAGATTACAAATGGTTCCTTTAGAACGAAACGGATCGCAGACAACACATATGCCCCATTCGATTAGCATTGCCCTGCTTTCTCAAAATAAGAGTTATCAAGTTAAGCATCAGTCGGTACAAACATTAATACGAGTAAGGCACCTTACACAGTTATGGATGGATAGATAGTTAATATCTTCAAATTGTAGTCCGTTATTCCCGTATCAGCTCTGTATCTGGTAGGGCATACTGTTGTATTCATAGTTTAAATATGCTACAATATCTGCACAGCAGTAGACCTCATCGTTGTAACTACCCCTGTTATAGCTTGTATCCGTCCTGCATCAGTTCCGCACCGAGTAAAGCATCCTTGATAAACCCAATTTCAAGGAGGCATACCATGAAAACCAGAACATTAGTATCAATCTTCATTCTTGTATTAGCAGTACTGGTTATTATTGGAAGCTGTGCAACTGATCAAATAAAGCACATTTCAAAAGATTATGAAATCTATGGTACTTGGGTTAACCCCGACTATAATGAATTATTTTCTGAAGCTAAGTTAGCTTTTTCCCCTGATGGTAACCTAAGATTTTATGGTAAAGATATTAGTACGGATTATGAGAAAGCTGAGTTTATCATTACGAATAAATGGTTTGATTCAAAGGGAAATGTTTGGTATACGTATCGTTATAAATTGTTGTTCCAATCGATTTGGGTTTACGTGCTAGTCAAGATAAGCGATTCTGGAAAGACTCTTGAGTTTGCTGAAGCAGGCAGCGATTATCCAACTGAAATAAATCCAGAGAATACAACGTATCGGTACCAAATCTTATACCGCCAAGAATAGCTTCACCCCGCATCAGCTCTGCATCTGGTTAGTGCATCCTCGATTAGCACTACAAAAAGGAGGAAGCGAAATGAAAACCAGAACGTTAATATCAACCTTAATTTTTATTTTCGCTGCATTGATCATAATCAGTGGCTGTGCAACTACACCCAAGACACAAGAAGAAAAAGAAAGTGTAAATCATGAAATGTTTTTTAAGTCTGCAATGAGAGGTGATTATGCTGAAGTGAAGAGGTCAATAGAGGAAGGAGCGGATGTTAACACTCAGGATAATGATGGATGGACTGCATTAATATGGGCATCACTGGAGGGACATTTAGAGGTGGTCCAACTACTTATTGATGAAAAAGCAGATGTCAACACTCAGAACAATAATGGATGGACTGCATTGATGTACGCATCGTTAAAGGGACATGCAGAGGTTGTCCAACTGGTCATTGATGAAAAAGCGGATGTTAACGTTCAATCCAATGATGGAACCACAGCATTGATGTGGGCATCGGAAAGTGGACACACAGAAGTTGTAAATCTGCTTATAGATGCAGAAGCGGATGTCAACGTTAAGACCTCTTGGGGAGCTACAGCATTAATGTTCGCATCAGATAGTGGTCAAGAAGAAGTTATAAAGTTACTTAAAGAGGCAGGTGCAAAACAATAATGATTTATCTATTACTGCAAAGAATGGTATGACTACCCCGCATCAGCTCTGCATCTGGTAAGGCAGCCTTAAATAAAAGGAGGCAGAATATGAAGACCAGAACGTTTATTTCAATCTTGATTCTTGTTTTAGCAATATTGATTGTCTATGATGGTTTTGCAAAAAGGAGAAAAGCAATTTCAGAAGAAGATTTCTTTGTGGCTTTTAGTGGCACCTGGGTGAACACAGATTATATGGGGGATTATGGCACACCACAAAAGATGATTCGTTTTCCTAATGGAACATGGGAAGATTATTACAAGCTGACTGATACCAAGCCCGATTGCTATGGTGAATACACTATAACGGAAATGTGGACTGACTCGAAGGGTAATATCTGGTATAAAGCACACTGGGAATGTCTTGCACATGGACATGAAGAGAACGTATATGGCAAGATATACGATTCTGGAAATACCCTTGAATATCTATCCGCAAAAGGAGA
>JAEORY010000614.1 GCA_016840645.1 Candidatus Borrarchaeota archaeon
TCGGAAAGATCCTGATTTGCTGTGTCAGTTTCATGGGCTTCACGCAGACTCTGTTATCAGTACTTCTACCCCAAAAAACTATATAAAGCTAGCGGCTTTCATCCCCCACCTGTCGGAAGGGGACTTCCCGCCGATTAAGTTAAACGTGAGAAAATAGATATGGGACAAAACCCAGTCATCAATTTCGCGGGATTCAGACTTATGACGTGCATCCCTATTTGTGTGAGGGAAAGACCGGTCTGATCTGTGACGTAAGTGTCTATCAGCAAAAAAGCTAAGTCTTAAATAGCTTTTAGGTATACACTTTAGGATATTACTTCTTAGATATATACTCATTGAGGTGAATTCAAAATGGTAACAAAAGTTGGCGTTTTCGGTTATGGCCAGATTGGGACTCGTTTGGCTTATGGAGCGGCGCTTCAGAAAGATATGGAACTTGTAGGTGTAGCGGATATTGCTCCAACTTTAGCAGTCAAAGCTCTCATGGCAAGAAGAATGAAACTTGCCGATACTGACGTCAGGCTCTTTTGCGTTGACCCTTCACGCACTAAAAGTATTGAAGAGGCTGGCATACCAGTTGCTGGTACAGCTGAAGATCTGCTACAGGAGGCAGAAATCATATTAGATGCTGCGCCAGGTGGTATCGGCGCTAGAAATAAGATTCTTTACGAAAAATTCAAGGTTCCTGCAGTTTTCCAAGGTGGGGAAGCAGGTGAGGTTGCAGATGTGTTCTTTCATGGATATGCCAATTACGAAAAAGGTGTGGGTCAATCTTATCTCAAACTGACGAGTTGCAACACGACAGGGCTGATCAGAACCGTTGACTGTTTGGATCGAACTCATGGAATTGAAAATATCGCGATAACAATCGTCCGACGATGTGCTGACCCAGGCGACACCCATAGAGGGTATGTTGACATATTGAAACCTGAACCAGTTCCAAACCACCAAGCAGTTGATCTGATGGAGATTATGCCTCATATTCAAGCCACAGGATTCCTTGTTCACGTGCCTGTGACACATGGCCATATTATAAACGTTGTAGCAACTCCAAAGAAACCCCTGACAAAGGAAGAAATGTTAGATGCCTTCAATGCGCATCCAAGGATTCAAGTTTTAAGGATTGCTGATGGTTTTAATACAAATACATCACTTCTCCAGTTCAATCGATTCGCAGGGAAGCCTTTTGCGGATATGTATGAAACTGTGGTGTGGGAAGAGACAGTGACGACTATTGGAAAATTAGCAATGTATGCTATATATATCCCGCAGGAAGCTGTGACCATTCCGGAGTCGATAGATGGTATCCGAGCATCACTTCAATTGCAAACAGACCGTCTTGAGGCAGTTGGGTTAACAAACAAATACTTGGGCATGGAACCAAAAGGACGTTTATGGTAAATGCCACTCAACACTTTTTTTTATTAATTTTAGTACGTTCTCTAGCAGAAAATGTTTCAAATACACTTAGATTTTGTCAATTTTGATTTAAAGGGGCGTTTTGAAGCTCATTGGTGATGAAATGAGACTTTTAGCCCTTGTCATTTTTGCCTCTTCTTTCAGAAAGTTCACGAACTTTATCAGTCCTTTGATCCTTAGAACACTTGTAGATTCACTGATTGCCTGCTTATACTTATTAATTGCTATAGAGCTCAATTTGCGTGAATTTATTTTTCCGCCATCTCCGATTCTAATTGTCTAGCCTATTTTCTCTTTGATCCTTTCTCCGCCTTAGTTCGAAGGTCAGAAAATCTATAAAATTAGTAAGTTCTTCGATTTTTTTCGCCCTTGTAGATTTATCGAGTGCTTTCTTGTATAGAGTAGTCATGGCGTTCATGAAATTGCTCATGTTCATTTTTCCCCATCTCCAAATGTACACCAATTTGAACTTCTATGTTATTAAGTTTTTCTGATTCTGGAAAACATTTGTAACCGAAATAAAACTTACACTGAAGCGGACTTAGATTACTTAATCTCCATTTTTCTTTATTAGGTAAAATGAATGAATTTTAATTGCAGCACAATGTTTTATTTTTTCAAATGCCGTTTTGCCGCCTTCTTCAGTGCTTTTATTGCAGGTAACTCTTCACCAGATAAATATCTCACTAATGCGCCTCCACCAGTGCTAGTGAGGTTTACGTTGACATTATATTGCTCTATTGCAGCGATAGAATGTCCTCCTCCAACTACTGAGAAAGCCCCTGCCGCGCTAATTGCATTCAGGATCTCCTTTGTTCCAGTTTCAAATTCTTTCTTTTCGAATATTCCTGGTGGACCACTAAAGAATACTGTTTTTGCGCCCTCTAATAGCTTCGTGTACTTTTCAATTGTTTTCTTACCTATGTCTCCAATTCTAGCGTCTACTGGCAACGATGTAACATCTATTTCTTTTCCACCATCAACAACAAAGTCTTCTGGAAATTCTATTTTATCACCGTATTCTTCTAATAACTTTTTAGATACTGAGAGATATTTCTCGAATTTCATCTCTTGAATAAGGGTTTCTGAAGGTTTTCCAAGTTCGTAACCAGAGGCTTTTAGCATTATCAAGCCTATGACGCCAGAAGTTAAAATCTTGTCCGCGGTATCATTCTTGAGAACTGGCTCAATCACTACATATTTATCAGAGATTTTTTTTCCACCTAAAAGGAAAACACAAGGCTTTTCAGGATTGTCCCTCACCTTCATTAGTGCACTTACTTCAGCTTCCATTACTCGACCTGCTAATGTTGGAAGCACTTCCGCAAAACCAACAATTGAAGGTTGGGATTTATGAGCAGCAGCGAAAGCGTCAATTATAAAATAGTCGGCTAAGGGGTAAAGTTTCTGCACAAGTTGACACTTAGCTTGATCTTCTGGAGATCGTGTGATCGTATCCTCAAATAATCTAGTATCTTCTGCAAAATATCTTGTATTTTCTAGCAATAAGACCTGGCCACTTTCCAAATTCTTTATTGCTACTCGAGCTGCAGGTCCAAATGTGTCATCGATGTAAAAAACTT
>JAEORY010000615.1 GCA_016840645.1 Candidatus Borrarchaeota archaeon
GCGAAGAATATGTGCTTTACTTATTCTCACCTTTTGTGGCCTCCTGAAAAAGTTGTTTTAGAGTGGTAGTGCTCTCTAAAACCTTATCAGGAGGCTATTTATTTGTCTACCTCTTTTCCAAAGACCAGATTTTATGCAACTATAGGGTCAACAAATAAGTTCTTGAATAGATATTACGTAATGATAGCACAGATATGTACTCTAGACAATTAATAATATTATGTAGAAGAGCTCCAGCATAGAACTATTGAGCTGGAAATATAGGCTTTATATTAGCACGGTTTAGATACATTTCAATCGGTCAAAACTATAATTCTCACAGCTTTACTTTGATTCTAATGCTTTTTTCATTACTATCGAAACGGTATACTTCTTTGTTGTTTCAGCATGTTATAATGCAATTATGTGTTGTTTTCGTGCTGAAAAAAAAATTTCTAACAGGACGAATATAATGCGATCAGCAGAGGTGTTGATTTAGTTGAGGTTGATCATCATTTCGACGTATTATACTCATGATAATCAGTACATAAGTACTACAAAACGGTACCGTGGTTGGTACAAAAGTAAATTTCTAATTATTCAATTAACAGTATCATAGAAGGATTGGAGCGCAGTCGTGAAAGGTGTTGTTGTCATAGAACCAGGAAGGTTCCAAATTCTGTCCGATATTCCAAAGCCCAAACTTGGGCCTTACAACTGCACAGTTGAGAATATTGCATGTGGTATCTGTAATGGGACTGATCCAAAAATAATTAATGGTCATTTAGGTGGTTTTCAAACCTATCCAGCTGTTCTTGGCCATGAAACTATTGGGAGAGTTGTCGAACTGGGGACAAAAGTGAGGAACTTTGTAATCGGTGATTTAGTCCTTCGCAGCATGTTATACGACATAGGATCAAAGTACTATAGTCTTTGGGGAGGATTTTCTGAATATGGAACTGTCTATGACTACAAAGCGATGATAGAGGATAGCGTAGGCAATATTGATCCTTTTTACCAGACACAACAAATAGTCCCAAAAGATTTTGATATAGATCTGGCACAAGCTACTATGCTTATCACATTGAAAGAAGTGATGAGCGGTTTGGAACGATTGGCTTTCCGAGAAGGAATGACTACCATGATAGTTGGGTGTGGTCCTGTTGGACTCTCGATGGTAAACCTATGCAGGATTATGGGAGCTAAGTACATTGTAGCAATGGGACATCATCAATCACGATTGGACAAAGCAAAACAATTAGGCGCTGATCTGGTAATAAATACAAAGACTACAGATGAACAAACTGCTGTGATAAATCAATTCAAGCAAAGCATAGATCTGTTTATCGATGCTGTTGGCAACAATGATGTGATACTGCTTGGCCTCCAAGTAATAAAATCTGACGGCAAGGTTGGAATATATGGTATCCCGAATAAGAACAAAATAGTATTGGAATACGGGGAAGCGCAATACAATTGGGAGATCAAATCTGTGCAATGGCCAGTTGCACACGCTGAAGCAAGGGTACATAATAAGATTCTCAATAATGTAAAAAATGGCAGAATATGTTTGAGTGATTTCGTTACACACGTGATTTCCTTTGACGACTTTGCTCGGGGGATAGATTTAGTCAGTTCAAGAGAAGGATTAAAAGTTGTGGTGAATATTCATTGAAATACAGAACACTTGGAAAATCAAAAATAAAGGTTTCTGAAATTGGACTGGGTGGACTTTTTCTTGGCTCGAAAGGACGAGAAAATGGAATAAGAATCGTTCGACGAGCGCTTGAATTAGGTATCAATTATTTTGATACTGCTCCCAGTTATCAAATCGGAGACGGAACTCCATATAGTCAAGAGGTATTGGGGGAAGCACTAGATGGAGTTCGCGAATCTCATTTTGTATCCACTAAAATCGGACCAAGTCCTCTCTTTCCATCAGCTAAATACGATTACGATAGCATTATGAAACAAATAGATCACAATTTAAAGCAACTGCGTCGAGATAAAATCGATATTGTATTCATTCATGATCCTGATCGATATGGGGATCCAATTAATCCCGGTAATTACCACCCTGTTTTTGGGAGAGGCATGGCTTTAGAGAGTTTACATAAACTCAAGGAAGAAAAGATTATTAATGCAGTAGGAATAGCCAGCTTGTGGTTAGATTATCAAGCCTACTGTGTCGAGAGAGGAGTATTAGATGTCATTCTTACCTTCAATCGTTACGGTCTAATATGGCGAGATGCACAGTTTCAGCTATTTCCATTCTGTCGCAAACACGAAGTGGGGATAGTACAAGGTACCCCATTTCACCAAGGGATCTTCACGTGCCCACATCACGAATGGAAGGATGATCCCCCGGAGTGGATGAATCATGTAGAACATGACAGATATCAAAAACTTCTATTAATTCAAGAAAATTCTGGTATTTGTTTTCCCGAGCTCGCACTACGATTTTTACTCACAAAAATAGAAATAGGATCCATAATACAGGGAGCTACATCAGTCAAAGAATTGGAAGAAAACGTAGCATGTTCTGATCTCGGTCCGTTGCCACCGGACATTTCTGAAGAGATTGAATCAATAGGAATAATGCATGAAGATCCTCGCAGATTAAAATAGGAAGGTCGAATATAACCTATGAACGCAGTAATGGGAATTGAACAGGGGAAACTTGGATTTGGACAGATACCCGTTCCTGAACTTTCTGAATTTGAAGCTTTGGTCCACATGGATGCATGTGCAATCTGCAATTCAACCGACTGGAAAGTAATCCAAAATGAGTTTGTACCAGGCCCATTCCCAATTGTACTGGGACATGAGGTAGTGGGTACCGTCGTGGAGGTTGATAAAAAAGTTAAAAACTATAGCATCGGTGATCGGGTATTCCGACAAAGGTTAAGAGATGAACATGTACCGGGAGAAGGTCGCAGTTGTTGGGGCGGGATGGCCGAATATGCTATCGTAGTCGATGAATGGGCGAAGCAAGATCTTCCTTACGATCCTGAAGCA
>JAEORY010000039.1 GCA_016840645.1 Candidatus Borrarchaeota archaeon
TGGCAAATCCCTACATTCTTATGATTTGCATTAAACGAATCAATAGCATCTTGCCAATTATCTATGCCTAAGATAATCTCAAATCCTGCTTGTTTGAATCCTTCAGAGAATCCTCCACAACCACAGAATAGATCAATTACTTTCATTTTATCAACTGCGTCAAATGGTTATATCATGCAATAATCCTTTGTTGAATTGTATCTGAAAGTTCATTTCCCCATGCATCCCATCCATCATGTCTTTGACGTGCAAATAGTTCAATTCTTGGAACTTTACCACATAATTGCTCAATTCTTATTCTTGTTTCATCTGGTTTTTTACTATGTGCAATAACTTTACTTCTGATAATTTGGAATACTACTGTATCAGTTCTTGGTGGTTTTCCTATAATACCTAAAAGACATACTTCAGCACTTTTCATTGTCCATCTTGAGATATTTTTCCAATCTTTTCCTGTTTCTGTCTTTTTAATCCAAATAAATGCGATAGTTCTATATTCAAAGCCCCATGCAGTCATTATTTCTAATGCTTCTGGTAAATGAGAACATGGACACCATAAAAATAAGGCACAATTACTATCTGTAATAATTGAAATTGGGATTTTTTTAATTTCTTCAGTTTTCATAGTTGGATAATGATACTCATCAATTGTTCTATATCTAGTGCCTTTTTTTTCATGTGGATAATATTTTGCTCCACTCTCATAATGATATGGAGGATCTGCATAAATCACTTGATATTTTTTATTAGGGAGATCAATCATTGTTGCATCAAAGTCTCCTTTCACGTTTTTTTCAAATAGGGCCATTCTCGGTAGCGACAATTTCCCCGATAATCAACTGGGCATGCAGGCATCCGACAACATGCTTTTCTGTCCACTTTACAACGAATATATTGTTCACTCATGTGCATCAAAACCTTCATGTTTCAATTTCGTTAAAAGTTATCTCAACTTCGTCAATTTCTCCCGATTCAATCATCTTACAAAATACTTTAAGTGTTGTAAGCATTTTTTCAGAAAAAATATGATAGGTTGTAGTCTTTAGTGTAGTATGATCGAATATTGTGACTTCACCTTTGATTTTATTATTTGTTTGAAACATTACGTCAAAACCTTCTATTACGCAATTCCTCTTTCGATTGCTTCTTCTTGTGAAAGATATAATTCTACATGATATAAATGACCAAGAGGCAACCATCCTTTATTTAGTTCCCTTATTGCATCCCACCATTCTTTCAATGTATCAAAACCACTCCACTTTATATCTGCCTCATCTAAGTCTGTTGTTGGATTGACTTCGCCAATATAATCTATTTCAACATTGTACAGTTTCTTTCCGCCTCGTTTATCAGTCATCCAATCATAACCTACTTGTTTCCGTTTTTTTGCTCTGAAAGTGACTACTTCGCCATGTTTAATCAAGAAATTTCTGACTTTTTCATTTTGAAAGATTATAACCATAGTCAAATCCCCATTTTACTCGCTATTATTATCCTCTTTTGCGTGCTTCCATCCGTGAATGAATGCATCAATATAGACACGCTCCAATATGGTTTGTAACCAACTCCAATGCTCTTTTGCAATCAATTCAGCATTTCTTGTATCTACTTTATTACTCATGTTACTTCAAACTCCACTTTTACCAAATACTTTCTCTAAATGAGCGGCGGTTTGAGTTTCATCCTCGCCATGTTCAAGATCAAATGAGGCCATGTCAATCACTGCCACTGCCAAACTAAGAGGTAATTCATCAATGAACATATAACCTCGATAGTCATAACCATCCCAGTCGAGTTGTTCTTGTGCCCATTTTATCTCAGAATGTTTTTCTACAAAGTGATATTCTTTTTCTAATGATTCAGGATCAATTCCACCTACGATATATGGCATGATTTCAAACCCCACTTTTACTAATTAATCGCTCAGTAGTCCTCATACCACTCATCATAAAGACTTTCATAATTTGGATCATAGTCTTCATCATAAGAATCCCAAAACATTTCATCTAAATCTGGACAGGCCTTTGGATAAGATTCTTCTTCCTTTATGAAGTCTTCTCTACAACAAACACACAGACAACCTAGACGTGAACAAAACCACGCAACAGCACCTTTACCATCTTTTGTCATTTCTGGAGTCCAAATATACACCTCTAAATCTGAACATCCAAAAGGCATAGGTAAATCAGTAGCTTGTGTTGTTTTCATACCAATATTTCCTTTAATGATGGTATCTTCTGGATTATCTTTTGTAAATAACATTAGAAACTTGGTTAGTGTTTCTTTAAACTCTTTAGTTCCTTTTTTTACGATTTTAACTGTTTTTTCTGTCATTAATACTCCTCCTCGAACCCACACTCAGGGCATTTTGTTATACCAATCAAAGAACCCTCTCTTTGGTAGATCTTTCCAGGAATATAGCCTTCAAATCCACATTGAGGACATTTCCATTTATTTTCAAAGTAATCTATAGCTCTCAATGTAGGATCATCTGAAACACAACTATAATTCCCTTCAGGTGAATAGACTCTAACTTCATGCATCTAACCTCGCCTCCTTGCATTCTTCACATAGTTTTCTAGTCCAATCTCCACAATAAAAACATGAAACTTGACCACAATCGCGACAAATAAATTTAGTTTTTTTAGCGTATTCAACTTTCTTGTCATTCCATTCTGTAATGTCTAGACAGACACACCCTATATTTGGACAATTCATAGTTTCCAAACTAGGTTTAGTTGAAGGTTCAAGTTTAGTATCAAATATGAAACGATTACAAGAACCAACTAACTGCTCTAAGTATGATTTAATGAATTCACCTAATCGTTTTAGGTGGGCATAAGATACTTGGTAATTGATTAACGAACAAGTGCATTGTTCTTGGTCAATTTCGAAATCTAAACGCATTTTTATCAAACCTCCAATTGCATGATAGATCTGTTTTACTCCGTTTTCTTGTAATTGAAACTAACTACGTCAATAAAACCATCCGCAACTATTAGTCGTTTTTTTGTAATCCTACGCAAGTCACAGCCCACTAATTTCATTAAAGGCCTTTTTAGATATTTCAAATAGTTCTCAGTATTGATGAACTCTACATGAACCCAGCCGTTATCAACTTCAAAATACCAAAGATATTTCCACATTTTCAAACCTCAATTCGTGAAATCTATCATTCACGTCAACAAATAGATAACATCAAGAAAGATCATAATTCCCATTACAATTATCGAAATTACAAACAAGACATTTTCTACTTTTTCTTTGTTCATTCTTCAAGTCACCACGTAGGAAGTATCACATACACAAAGTACAAACTCGCACTAATTGAAAGAATCAAATACGTGATCACTCCAGTAATAAACCGTTTATCTGAAGTTGACACCTAATAACCTCCATACATCCTTCCAATCACGCTGTAAGGCCCGTGCTCGAAATATATCGAGTTTCTGTAAATGGGCTTGCTCCAACTCATCATAGTCTAAGTTCCACATATTTCCTAATTCATCTACTAGCGACACATACGGAACATGAACTCGTGGATAATACCCTTGCATAAGAATTCACTCCTTCTTGTTTTGTGCTCGAATCAAGTGTATGAACTTCACTAATCCCATCGGATCGTGATAATCATCTAAACAATACTCACATAGATACACTCTAATATTTCCCTTCTCTGTGTCAATATCATAAGGATACAACGTCTTATAATGACGACCACACTTATCACAAGTCTGTGGTGGTGGAGGGTGACATATCAAACACTCATCAAGTAATAGTTTGCATCCACAAATCTCACACCGTTTCTCAGGCGCTTGTAGTACAATTGTGATTGCGTGATCATTGCTACAATTACTCATAGATAAAACTCTCCTGGTGGTCCACTATCCCCTTGTGGTTGTTGTACTTGTGAAGGTAATAGATTCAATAAATGCTCAAACATGCCTGTCAGTTTTTCCACTACTCCCTCAAGAGCATCTACTTTTTTCTTGAGTTGTTGTGTGGTCTCATCTTGAGATTTCAACTCTTTGAACTCTTCTTTGAGTCCAATAAAGTGATGTGATAGTTCTTTCATTCTAAGAGGCATCATGCGATAATCTTGCATAGTCAACCTATCTTTTGTTTCAAAACCACTTTCAGGTGAACCATCTACTTTTGCAGGCCCTACTTCAAAACTCATTTTTTGTTCGTGAATTATTTGATCTTGTGCTGGATCTTCTATCCAATGATGTTCATCCACTATCAATGGTGTATCTAGTTTTACCCCTGGGTAATGAATATGACACCACTTTCGTATTTCTTCTCCTAACGCTAAATACCACGCTATATTCTCTGTCTCATTCTTCCCCCACCTACCTGGTGGCTGTGCTACTATATTCGGTGTCTTGGTATGATTCAAAAATAATGGAATTGCCGTTCCCCATACCCTAATAGATGTTTGACTTCGTTTCCAATTATTCATCTGTGAACTATTCACTAATTCCGGCAATACACCCTCCAACACATTCAACCGTATTTTTATCGCATGTGTGTTTACCTCCATCAACCTGTCATGCCCTATGAGAGATTTTAACACTTCATCGCGCGCGGATAAAAATTGATCCATTGTAGCTTGTGTAGTCTTTGCTTTGATTTGTGGAGAAATACGATAGAAAATAGGTCGTGCATTACTTTCACGAAAAATAATGCCTGCTCTTTCCATAACTCGTAAGTGATAGTAGACTTTTGATTTTTTAACTTTTAATTTTTTAGCAATTGCTGCAGGATACATACTTGCTGAAATACATTCAAGAATTTTTTTTCTGAAGATCGCTGAATTTTTCCATCCATGATATTTTTGACTCTTTGATAGCACTAACCTATCAAGTTCAACTTTAGTTGCAATTGTTTTCTCATGGGTATTCATACTTCTACTCTCTCCAGAAATTTACTCATTCGTTTTTCATAGGTTAGACATAAACTATAGAATAGTTTTGGATTTCGCTAGGCAAGTCTATAATAAGTCTTAGGTCGTCCTCGTTTTTTGTTGCTTAATGAGAATTTTTCTACTTTATTTTGCATCAGTAGTTTAACTAAAGTATCATACAGCGTTGTGCGTGGTATTCCTGTCGTTGATGACATTTCACCCCGAGTCATGGATCCTTCTTCTTGAAGTAGTTTCAAAAGATAGTCTTCAAGTGAAATTCGAGGCTCAAAATATCCTCCACCTAAATAGTGGTAGTGATCTATGGCCTGTATCTTTTGAATTGATGTCTCCATTCGTTCACACATCCATTACTTTTGTTTCCTTGTTTATATAAAGGACAATTAATCCTTGAGCATGTCTCACAATTATAGTCCTTTATCGAACAAAACGAATTTGGAAAGAGACATACTCGTGAGGCTTTTGATTTGTGTATTATGTTTGCACATACACACACTCCCCAATGTTCTTCCACATTTAATTCAAACTCGTGATGTTCTTCTGGTGTGAAAGGCCTCCACAAGGCACAATCCCCACAAACCTTTTGTTCTACAACTTGAATTGTTTCTAACATCTTGAAATCAATCCTCCTCCAAGGCAATTGGATTAGTATATTGTACGTCACAATTTGGACAAAACACTAAGAGTTGATTCGAAGGCACTTCTATTTCTGCAAAACAAATTGTACATTTGACCTTGGATTTTTGACCAGAAGAAATTACGATGCTAGAAGTTACTTGATCCATATCGCGCACCTGTTTTTCAGGCAATTCTTCCATTTTTTGAGGGGGAGGGTTTGGAAAAATAGTCTTCTCTTGGCAAATCCAAAATCCGTTCTTTTTAGCACCTAACAAACTCAGATAAGTACGCTTTTTCTTCTTTCCAAGTTTATCAAATTCAACTAAAAAACAACATTTCCTAGGAAAACATTTCTCAAGTAATTGTTCTGCACTGGTAACAAACCTGAAATTGTTAGGATTGCTGCAAAACCATTTAGGATGTTTCTTGATATATCCTAAGTTATCGTTTACTCGAACTCGTTGCAATAGTTCATCCAACTCCTATTGTTTTGATAATTAAAAAAAATTAAAGTTGCTCTTCACATTCTACAAATGCTTTTGCACTTGCAAGCATTAGATCTCGTTCTGCAAGTTCTGGAAAATTATGTTTGAGTAATTGAAGACTAGGCATTCTTCCCTTATGCTGTTTATAGTAATTCACTAGATATGATGACAAGGTGTACCCTTGAATAGACCTACATTCTGCAAGTTCTTTGAGTCGTTCTTCTACTTCTGAATCATTGAGATCTAATTGCTCAATAAGTTCTCGAAATTGTTGCACACTCATTAAAGCCCCTCACCTCCGCGTAGTTGTTCTTTGGCTTCAAGGATCTTTTGAAGTCTTTTAGGTCGTTGTTTCTTGAATTGTGACAAAAAAATCATAGATTCAAAAGAATTATCTGTATATAACCGATCCATGCCAGGAACATGACCTAACAAGAGTTTGCTATCCTTGAACAGATAGAAATATTCCCTAGAAATAATATTGACATGATTGCGCGCAATATTTTGTTTATTATTGACTTTGACTAAAGTAGGTTCGCCATTGCCATTCTCTACAATCCATTGTGTAGCACATTGTTTTGGTTTCAAACGTGGAGGGCACTCTAATTCTACTCGTTGCATTATTCTTCTCCCTCCTCCAAGTTGTCTAATGGTATAAGTTCAAAACCAAGTTCGCGTACTACACCACGCAACCGAGCAACAAAGAGTTCTTCATAACTTCTTTGTAACAAAAAATCAAGTTGTTCTTCTGGTATTTGTTCACCTTTTGTTTCAGCTACAAAAGCGATACTTTTATTAGGTTTTGTCGTCTTTCTACCCATAGAGCTGTCAACTCCTTTTTTTTCGATGTTATTTTTTAGAAAAGAAATCAAATTGACTGACTTCTTGAAATATAGGTTTTACCTCCTTGAATGAAATAATCTTGATAGGTGACTCCTCACCCTTCTGTTGCTGTAGTTTTATCCAATTGCATAAACCAATAGTAGTGAGATTTTGCGTGAAGTATTTCTCATAATGATCGTTTATCTCTAAGGCTTCTACTTCATACATCCTCACTAACTGCAATCTTAGAGCAACTGCCATGTGTCATACCTCAATTTCATGTCATTTATGTTGACTTAATCCATCCTCCGAAAAATCATCAAGATCTGCTTGTTTTGGATCAAAAAGAAGCATAAAAATGGATTTTATATTATCATCAGGATTTGACGTACTCATATACCAATTGTGAGCACGTACTACTAATTTGGGATCTATTTCAAAAAAGAAATTCAACATTTTAGGAAACTTTTCTTTAGGTTGTCGTCCATAATTGTCAATGCCTAATGTATTGGAAAAATCCCACCATAATTCATAACCTGGAATTCCCCAATCTTTAGCAGCATTATCTAATAACCATGATATTATCCTCTTGCGTGGTACATCCATTATATCTTTTTGAGGAAGTGCTAAACCATTCTGTTGTTTGATGAGTGACTCTATCCTATCAAGTCGTTCTATGACATGAGATAAATCTTGACCCAAAACTAAATGACGTGTTTTTTGTTGTGCTTCTTTGTACTTCTCAATATCATCCTTGTGTGCAACTTTAAGTGTACCATCATCTAGTTGTGATAAAAATTTTGCTAAGTCTTCAATACGTTGAGGTTGCTTTCTAAATTTAGGACTAAGCAACTTTATAGTTGTTACGCCTTCATTATTGAAAAATAAGCGAGGTCTACCTTTTTCATCAATTTGATGAAATAATACATTTTTTGTCAATAATTCTTTATTGCGATTATAAAGCAAACTTATTGCTCTTGCAGGGTGCTTATAACCACATTCTTTTCCAATTGGTTCAAGATTAATCCATTTTTCGCCATTATTATCTAAAAGCAAGATATATTTAAGACCATCAATAACTTTAGTTTGCTCATCAATGATTGCCACTACTCTCCCTCCTTGATTGGTTCTCCTAGAAGTTCCTTGATTAGTTCATCATACGTTATCTCTTTTTTGACTTCAAAACTACGTTTTAACTTCAATTCTTGTAATTTGTCAAAAGTATCAGGGAGTACACTAATTGTTTTGTATGCCATAAATTTCACCGAATAAAGTATAATCACTATATGAGCTTGTGAGTATATAATAATTGTGGTAATTATAGTAATAATATTATTTGAACTAAAGATAATTTATTTAATTCAAACACTAATTTCTTCGAATGATAAAAATGTCAATTACAGATGCAGAATTAGAAAAGTATAGAACCTATTTAGAAGAAGGAACAATGGATGCTGCTGCTCAAAAATTAAACATGACTTCAGGAGCAATTTCTGAAGCAATTAGAAATGTAGAAAAGAAAATTAATGAATCCATTGAAAACATCAAAATAGGGTTAGAACTAGAACTTCCTTTCAAACGAATAAAACTAGAAGAAGTTGCACGCAAACTAAATTTTGTATTTGATGAGGAAAAAGAAATATTACAACTTCCTAAATCTGTTACAAACGATCTAAAAATGCTAATAACTTTAAATAAAACAGATAAGACTTTTGATGAGTTTTGTATTGATGCAATTAAGAAAGAAATACAGTTAGTATTATCTGGTGTTATGTAATTCTTTGAACTCTCTATATGTTTTTGAGTTCTGTTTAACCATAAACTCTTTATATCGTGTTTTTGTCGTATCAATCAATAACTCATGGAGAATAGTTTTTATCTTTTCTATATCTTGTATTTCTACACATAAATGATATGCTACTACCAAACCTTCGATTACTCCAAGAGTGTAGTTGTTAATTATTTCCAACACTGTGTTTTGCCCCTCCTAATTATGTCATATCTTTTGAAAAAAGTTATATAATTTAGGATTTTTAAATATATAAGTATAAGAGGTGACTAAAAGTATTCTTTATAAATTGAAAGTTAGACGTGAAATGCCTTTTTCATATTCGATAGCTCACGCTAATACCTAACAGAATAGAAATGACAAAAAGAGTTTAGTGAACAAATTTCAATAAATTAAAAAAAGAGTTAGTATGTTTGCTCATCGTATTTGTCGTCTATCTCTTCATATGTGTCTTGTAGTTCTCTTAATCGTGATTTATCTTTGATAGTGTCTATTTCTTCGTAAGGAATATCTTGAGTATCCATCAGTTCTTGATCTATGTCATCTAACTCACTAAGGATACCACTCACATGTGACTGCTCAGTATCTTCTACTGCTAGTTTATACGATTGCGACAATAACTTTGTTCTTCGTTGTGGTGTGATTTGTTTTTTACTTGTAAACTTGAGTTTTTCGCTACCGCGTGCTTTAGTTATAAATCCTGCCCTACTTAGATAGTACATGAATGAACGTCCTGTAGAAGTCAATTGCCAATGACCACGAACGT
The DNA here is from genome assembly GCA_016840645.1 of Candidatus Borrarchaeota archaeon. Next base: position 9,405 of record JAEORY010000039.1, read on the forward strand.
TTTTAATTGGAGGCATATACAAAATAATACCTTTATCTTTGAGATACTGGCGTTCACTTGAAGTCATACGCATTTCGCGTGGCACTAAATACCACTCATTAAATATGTGGGTTAGATCTCGAAGCGCATTTTCAGATAAGTTACCATAAATCTTATCAAAACGTGCATCTATTACCATCTTGATTGTTCACCTCCTATAAATTAGATATGAGAGATGTCTTGTTTTTTGCCAACAATCGCATCAATGCCGATACTACCAAAGTAACCAGACACGACAGCAACTGCAATATCAGGTATAGTCTGTTCCAAGAACAACCCTAGAGGTACTATGACACAAGTTACAAGTGCTAGGGCAATTAAAATACGCTGAACAGATCTTATCCGGTGATAATTTATACTAATCGCAACAGCAATTAAAACAGCAAGAATTACTATTGTCTTCCAGAGAACAGGAGCAAGTGTTTTAGATGTGAATACTCCAAACGCAATTAGGAACGAAGAGAGTAAATATATCATTACTGCTTTAGAATCAATTATTGCCATAAGATAGATTCACCTCCGTTCTTTGAGTAGGTTCACAAACTTGAGAAGCTCTTTTCTATAGGACCACACATTAAAAATAGTCACTACATTCAAACTAATTATAGTGGCCCATATCATTTGCAAATCTAAGTTTTGGATGAAAATCAATAGTTGTTGAATGAGTTGTAAGTAGATGATACCATACAATCCTAAATAGATCCACTTTACCCACGTTTTCTCCTCTTTCTCTTGTTTTTTTGCTCGCATATCACTCTATCACACCTACAGAGTAAGGATATTCTTGTCTTTCATTAGTTGTTCAAGACTTGTCTTCTGTGGTTGAGACTCATACCTATCAAAACAATGGATCTCATCTTGGAGCCATGGTTGCATGATTGCATCATAAAATAAACTATTCAAAAAACAACGATAGGCCACTTTAATCCAATGCTTTGTTTTGGTTTTTTCGAACATGGATTCACTCATTTCTATCTTGAGAGTGATTCCTGCCCATGTTTCTTCTACTATCATCCTTACAAAAATAGGTGTGATTGTTATTAACGTAAAAAGACCATTTCAATCCTCTTCCTTATCCGCACTTTCTAAATTTCCAGCTTTAACCTTTTCTAGTCGTTTTAAATAACCTTTGTTATCCTCTTCTCCTTCTATCAATCTTGGAGCAATATATACTTTGAGATCTCCTTTTTGCATTTCTAATGGATATGGTTGATCTTTATGTACTCTAAACTTTACATCCTTCTTTCCAAGTAAACTATATAATTCCCATACTTCTTTTGCGTTATAACTACCAAATGCAAGACCTTTGAGATCTCCTAAGTCTTTTCGTCTAAATTTTTGTTCTGGCGTTATATCAATATAGTCTTTATGATATTTCTCATCAACAAGAGTTCGTTTACCAATAGCGATTATATGTGCATCATCAAGAATATATCCTAGCGTTGCATCTACATCTACTTCTTCCCAAGACCTACCATCTACATATTTCTTAATGAATTTATCAGCAATCATACGTTCGTCAGGAGTTACAAAAAGTTGTTCCATTGTTTCTAAGTTATTACGTCTTTTGAGATACTCATAGCGTTCATCATAGATTTTTCGGAATTCACTAGAATGCATTTCCATTTGTGGTTTCTTTGTAGCATCAAATACCTTTTCTAAGTCTTCAATTTCTTTTGCTGTATGTAACATGCGTTCAAGTTCTTTAATACGTCTTACTCCTTCTGAGCCTTCCCATTGGAATTTTATTCCTTCATAACGTCCAGCATAACGATAGGATGTGTCTTTTACTTGAAACATTTTTCCTTCCTGAGCAATATCTCTATTAATCTCGGTTAATGTTTGCCAATCTATAGCCATATCATCACGTTTCTTGATTTTATCCCATAGTTGTTTTTCGGTAATGATGCGTTTGTCTTCAATGATACTTTCAACTTTTCGTTTTAGTGTTTTATAGCGTTGTGAATCCTTTTCAGGCCTCTTAAAGAATTTCATACCAGATACTTCAGATTCTGTTACAAGTCCTTGCTTTTCGAATTTTTCAAGAGAATGTTTAACAAATTCGTTTTTCTCAGCAAGTTTATTAATATCGCTAGTGTTTCCGTCTTTTAACATTTTAAGAGTATAAGAATCCCATGCACGTTGTCGTTTTTCTCGTGGCATTCGTATTTGTTCTTCAGTTTTATGAAATTTTTTGCGCTCTATTGCTTGTAGTCTCTTTCGTTGAATGCTTCTATTAGTATTAATATTACTCTGAACATCATCTTCATTGGACCAAATTGCCCAACCTTTACCACTTCTTACTACTACAAATGTGGGTTTCGATCCATCACTAAATTTCGCTGACTCATTATACAATAATTTAGCAACGCGAATATAATCTTCTTTTGTCGCATATAACTCATCAAGATCTGTTCCCCAATCCCATGATGTTAAACGCTTCCATTCCATACCATCCTTGTTATAATACCAACGACCATTAAACTTTCGTGGTCGTTTATCATCCATAGAATAGGGATTTTGATGTAAGGAGGTAATATCATCACCAACTACAAAAATAGTAGATTTATGCCATGATGTTCCTTTGACTTTCCATTCTTTTAGTTGTTCTTCATAAGATTTCTTTCCTATAAATTCTTCCATTTTTTTATCGTATTTGCGCTTTACACCGCGCTCTTTTTCTAATCTCTTCATTTCTTTTTGAACGAATTTTGTTTCTTTTGTAACTGCAAACGCATGTATGCGTTGGTCAAAAACTTTCTTTGCTGAGTTTAATTCCCATTCGTCCTTTGCATCCTCAATTTCTTTTTCATAGTCCTCTATAATTTTTTTAGATTCGAGAGATAATTCCTTCTTGCGTTTTTTCCATTTTTCATGTTCTAAATCTATTCTCTTTTCTTCTTCCTTTGCCTTTGTCTTTATAGTAACAGAAGTATCTATGCCTTCAATGTCTTTTCTTCCGGGATCTTTCGCCCATGAATGCGTAAAGTATGAGTCTTCACCCTCATACACACCTTGTTTTTCTATGGTGTCTTTTGCTCGTAAGCGTTCATCTCTAAGACGCGCTCTTCGTGATCGTTGTTTATGTTGTGCTAGTAAGTTCTCATAATATAATGGTGGCAAACCTGTTTTTCTCCTATGCCACCCTAATTTTGAGGCTTTAGAATGTCGTTTTGGTTCTCCAAACCAACCTTTAGGCATAACATAACCTCTTATAAAATATCTTTAATCCTCTTCTTGTTCCTTCTCTTCAACTTCATAATATTTGTTAATAATACTTTTTGCGCTACCCTCCGCATACCAAGTATTTTTTCTTTGCCAAGCCATGTTTTTTCTGCTCCAATGCCACCCCTCACTTTTTAGCGCAGTTCTTACTTCTGAAGGTGGCTTTCCATCAAAAACAATTTGTATTCGTTCATCATCATAATTGTTAATTATTTCACCATGAGAGAACTCAAGTAATTTTTTAGTACCTTCTTTCTTTTCCTTACTTGCGATTTTTTTGGCTTTTTCTGTTGATTTCCAAATTCTATGCCTCTTAGTAAAAACATTTTTTCCAAGTTCTTTTTGATCTTCTTCGATCTTATTCAGTATCATATCTACTTGTTCTACTTCGCCATTATACATGAGAGTGTCTATTCGTCCTACTATTCTTGCTTTTGCGTTTGTTTTTATATAAGAAGGAACTTTCTCACCTTTTATCTCTGTAATACTCGCCATTTTTAGATCGCGTTCAATGTCATTCAATAATTCATCTGTTCTCTCTTCTTCTGTTTTTCCTTTGTTTATTTTACGTTTGATAATAGTTTCTGCTTTTTTCCCCCATTCTACGAACTCATTGCGTTTTCTATCATAAATTTCATTTCTCTTTCTTTGTTGTTTTACCGGAAAATTAGCAGGTCCAGTTATCATTGTTGATGCTAAGCCTGACTGACGAGATAATAACGCTCCCCTTTTCTCTAAAAATCGTTTTTTATATTCTTCTAGTTCTTCTAAGAGTATCTCTTTTTGTTGTTCGTTCTCTGCATATTGCGATAAATTGTCATACATATATTCCATGTGAGCTACATAGTCTTCTTGTACTTGTCTAGCTCTTTCTTCAGGAACAAAACTCATATTTCTATACGCATTACGCGCTAAATCATAATCAATATCCTCTTTAGAAACCGTTGCCATGAATTTTTCTTTGTCTGTCTTTTGTTCCTTTTTAGACTTGAAACCTAGATCCTTCTCTAATACATCAATATTGCATTCTAAGGTTTCAATCATTTTTTTAGTGGTTTCGCGTTCTTTATAATCAAGTTCTTTGGATGTCAAGCGGTTCTTTTCTTTCGCTAATTGTTTCTTTGCCAAATCTAATGATTTTTCTTTATCTTTACGCTCTTGAATAACTTTCATAGTTGAAATAGGCATTCGAGTTCGTTCATATTCTAGCATATCTACAGAAAGATTGTCACCCATTACTCGATTATATTCATTTATGAGTTTCTCTGCCTCTGCACGTCTACCAACTTTTTCCGCATCGTGAAAGGCAAAGGACAATTCTTTGTATCGATCTTCTCGTGAATTATTTGCCCCTTGATAATTCACCATTTTTGCAGTTTCTAAATTATGGAGGGCATTATATAACGGAAAAAGACTATCTTTATCGTTCCTGCGTTCCTCATTCATTTGATCATAAAAACGATTCTTAAAGGCTTGTTTATGTTGATCTTCTAGGTATTCCTTGCCTTTAGTCTTTGTTTCTTTAGGAGTATCAATGCCCTCAATGTCTTTTCTTCCTGGTTGTTCAGCCCATGAATGTGTAAAATACGAATCTTCGCCCTCATATGTTTCTTGTTTCTCTATAGTATCTTTCGCTCGTAATCTTTCATCTTTTATGCGTGCCCTTCGTGTTCGTTGTTGATGAATTTCTAGTAACTTCTCATAATATAGTGGTGCCAAACCTGTTTTTCTCCTATGCCATCCTAATGATGCAGCCTTTGAATGTCTCTCACTTTCGCCATACCATCCTCTAGGCAACCGAATAAAACCTCCTGCTGTGTCTCTCATACCACGTAAGCAACCAATCAAGAAAAGGCATGATTAATTCGTTCATTATTTTCTCTAGTAACTGCAATTTGTTCAACTCTTTTATAAAACGAATGTTTATTTGTATAACTGATGATTAAAAGGGTGACAAACATATAATATATCTAAAATTAGCGCATTAAAAGACTCAAAATAGTACATTTTTTGTGAAAAAAACTATTGTTTTTCTGCTAGTAATTCCCTCAAATGCTTTATTTCTCGTTGTTGAAGGTCTATTGTGTTGCGTAAATCAAGAATATAGACTTTTTTATTATCTCGTGGATCTCCTTCTTGTTCTTCTACTTCTATATTAAATTGACGTGCTAAAACGAGATCAGTCACGTCTTTTAAAGGCATTATCAAGTCTTCGCCCTTAGTTTTACCATTATTCAAATATTCGATAAGTGTTTGATTTATTATTGGCATTGGTTTATCAGTATAATATTTTAACATCTCTAAAAAGTTTTCTCCTTCCATTAAATGATGTGCTGTAAGTGGAGGGAATGTAACAACATCATTTGCCATAAGACCTCCATCTATCAAAAATCCTTCGCCTATTTCAAGTAACATATTACACTCTCTAAGATCTTTGCGATCCAACACTTCTCCAATAAGTTGACATAAAGCATCATATTCGCGTCTGTTGTTCAAACGCATTACATACTTAGTTCGAAGTTGAGCCAAAAATCGTTGATCAACTT
>JAEORY010000616.1 GCA_016840645.1 Candidatus Borrarchaeota archaeon
GTCACTTCATTTTGACGAAGGCACGAATGCATCTCTAGAGATAAGAGGGCCAAGTTCTGAGTATTTAACGATTGGAACAGTGGGTAGTCTAAGATATAGACTAAGGAGTTCAATGTCCGAATTACCTATACAAGGTAGCCGTTCTTTTACTGGTGCTATCAGCCAGTTTGTATATACTAATGATACCGCTACGAATAGCGAAATTGCCGTAATTAATTATACAAGACCTTCATTTGGTATATACCAAATCTCTTTGGAATATAGACCAAGACTCTACATAGACGATGATACTCAGACTCTCTACATCTATACTATTCGACTAATTGATGAAGATAATAGTTTTCCCCGTGTTGGATCACCAAGAATTACTTCTAACTTTGTAAATCTGACAATTGTAGAATCAAATTACAACGTAGGCGCTAACTGGGCTGTCTACGAAGGTGAAACGCAGATAACTGCTCAAAGAGCTTATAATAGTATAACCGTAAAAGTATTGTATTATTATGTTGAAATCTGATATGAGGATAGATTGAAATGCCACACGAATGGGTATCAACTCTTACCGTAATGGCACTTAGTGTACTTGTTCTTTCATCGGTTACATTAACTACACAACAGTACGTATTCAATTTAGAGGATGCATTAGCAGAGGATAAACTACAAGACCTTACAGATGAGATTGCAACAAAAGTTATTTCACTCTATAACTTTGGACATAAAAGTGACGCTGACCCTTCGGACTCAGATCCTATTATTGATATTGCTAATACTAGATTAACATTATTAGAGCGAACAATAGGCAATTCTTTTTACCGTGTAGTATTAAATAATTCTACTGGTTCTGTTGAAGCCTATTTATCAAATGATCCAAGTGTTAGGGCCAGCACATCCCTTCAAGGAATCAATCATCAAGTAGATCTGAGTGGGGATGCATGGAGTGGCAATAATACCTTCATTTGGTATCAAAAAAGGCTTAATCAAAAGGATTGGATCACAATAAATAATGGCGTTTTCGAGTTCTTCCAGTTACAACTAACAAGTGATCTAGACGATATGTTTGACCTAGATTTAGGTCCAAACCGATTTAGATACTCGGAAGTAAGCATGAATATAACTAATATTGGCACAAATGATGTTGATGTTTATTGGATTGAGCTTAGTGCTGAAGGAGGACGTGCCTATTATAATTTAGGTATGGACGATCCTCCCTCCTCATGGTGGACATTTAACGCAGGAGAACCAGAGGAGATCAATCTTTATTGGGGTCCTTCAGGTCAACAACCAGTTGGTTATCTTGCTCAGTATGATGATGATGCTTTTCCCAATTTCTTAGACCCAGGTGACGAACTAACAATAATCTTCTATTTTGATCAAGTTTCATTAGCTGACCTAGATTCATCAAGTAGCCAAGACATTACAGTAACGCTTCCTTAAGATGATTTAGGGAAGGCAAATATTAGATTTTTTTCTTTTTTTAATTTTTCAGTGGAAGTTCCTTTCCGCCAGATGGAGTGGTTTACTATTTAATAGTGCATTTTGTTTTACAAGTTTTCGCTATAGAATGAGAAAATGTGCTCAATTATTGTTTGAACCGCATTAAATTTTAGTGCTTGTTTTCTAATCGCCTTTGCCTTGTTCCCAAAAGAGGGCGTGGTTAAAATAGTGTTTATTGCCTTCAAAAGTGATTTTTTGGATACATGTGACTGATAAATGACTAGACCAATACCAAGATCGTTGATGGAGTGTGCGTTATCTATTTTTTCCGTATGGGCTGGTGCGGGGATGATAATCATTGATTTTCCGAAATATATGCATTCTGAAGTTGTATTGTGCCCTCCTCTATGAATAACCAAATCACACATTCTATAGAGAGGCGTTCTCTTTTCAATCCAGCCGTAAATTTTCACATTTTCACTAATTATTGGTTTTGAGTTTTTACTTCCTATTGTCATAAAAACTTGAAATTCTTTTGGAAATGATTGAAAAATCTTTTTCAGTTTTTCAGTAATAACTTTCTTCTCTCCAAGTGTCCCACTTAAACCACAGTAGATAAGAGGGCGATTATCTAAACTATAAGAACGTTTAATCGCGAGATCGCTAGAATTTTCAAAGAGCATCTCTGGAGTTATATCGATCATAGGACCGATGAATTCGACTCGGTTATAAAAAGAAGAATATACAAGCATCTGTGATTTAGCTATCGTAAATGGATAAGGAAAGTCAGGAACATATATTTTTTTGCTTCTTCGCCATACTACACTTAGACATGCTACAAGGCCGTATTCTAACAACTTTTTAAGAATTTTTCTAATTTTTGATAGCTTTGTTATATGAGGTATTATAATCTTCAGTTGTTGCAATACAAGAAGACAAGGTCGACCAAGAAGCCATGATGCAATAACTGTGGATAGACGAGAATCAGATACTATTACGTCTGGATTGAAACGTTTAATTAATTGTATCTCTCTGTGAATTTGTTTTAATAGAGCAAATATATGGGATATTGGTCGCGTTGTTGTTGTTACAAAATCCGGAGCTCCATCTGGCAACTCACTATAAAGGATTGCAGGCCCCTCCGCTACTGGAAAATTGTGTGCCTTGACAAATTGTACCGCGTCCCCATTTGTTGAAAAAAAGCAAGTTGCACCCATATCGCGCAATTTCTTAGCGACAGTAATTAGGCGACCCGTATGACCTAGTCCAATACCACATGGTGCAAGATAGATTAACGGTCGCCTAGTTGATTTATATTCGGATGCTTTCATGGTTACCACCGCAAGGAGACCCCTCAACTTGTTGGGGGGGGACAAATGAATTGCGCTCTTTAAGTGTTTTTGAACGTAAATAATAACTCTTTTCCGTATTTAATCAACTCTACTTTTTTAATTGCAACACTTAGAGTTTTGCCTTTAGGATTGTCCAATACAACTCGTGTTCCGTAACAATGGACGCCTTTTACTCTATATAATCTAGCATTATACCTGACC
>JAEORY010000617.1 GCA_016840645.1 Candidatus Borrarchaeota archaeon
AGCAATCGATGAGGGGCTTCTAAATAATCAAGATCTGCTTGTTGTTTCAGCTACGACTACTGGAAAGACATTAATTGGCGAACTTGCTGGCGTCACTAAAAGCATAAGGAATGAAAACAAAAAAACGGTGTTTTTAGTTCCGTTGGTTGCATTAGCAAATCAAAAGTACACGGAGTTTCAAGAAAAGTATAATCCTATTGGATTAAAAACAGCGATTCGTGTAGGAATGTCAAAAATTGATGTCGGAGACGAAGAACTTGTTATTGTTGATAGCAAAGTAATTGATGCTAATATCGTAGTGGGAACTTATGAAGCGTTCGATTTTTTACTTAGATCGGGAAAAAGAAAGGAAATAGGTGACATTGGTACGCTTATAATTGATGAGATCCAATTATTAGCGGATCCAGAGCGCGGCGTAGAATTAGATGGGCTCATAGGTCGAATAAGGTCTTTATTCCCTGAAGCCCAATTAATCTGTCTTTCAGCTACTGTTGGAAACCCCCAAGTCCTCGCTGAAAAACTACAAGTCAAGTTACTAACGTACGAAAAAAGACCTGTGCCACTAGAAAGACATTTGATTTTAGTAAAAGATGAAAATCGCAAACTTTCTATCTTAGCCAAACTCATAAGACGTGAGTTCAAACAAAAAAGCAGTTTTGGTTACAAAGGACAATCAATTATCTTCACTTTTTCAAGAAGGCGTTGTAAGGAACTTGCCAAAAACTTACAAGGACGAGGGATAAATGCGGTAGCATATCATGCGGGGTTAACTTATCCTCAAAGAAAACGTGTAGAATCTGGTTTTTTAATGGGACAGTATTCAGCAGTTATAACTACTGCAGCCTTAGCAGCAGGAGTAGATTTCCCTGCATCTCAAGTAATATTTGAAGCACTTGCAATGGGAATCAATTGGCTTACTGTAGCTGAATTTCATCAGATGAGTGGTCGATCGGGGCGGATGAATTATCACGATCGGGGCAAAGTAGTCTTACTGACAGCACCGGGATTAAGATATAATTATAAACAGAAAAAAACCGAAGACCAAATAGCTATAGAATTGTTAGAAGGTAAAATAGAAGAGGTTTCCGTAACCGCTGATACAAATAACTCAGCAGAGCAATTACTAGCTAGCATATCCTCATTTGGAGATATCTCTGTAACCGAGCTAAAGGCACACCATGATATTTTGTTAGCACCTTCTGATGAATTTGAGGAATTATTAAGAACCTTAAGAGATACAGGTTTAGTTTCAATAGATAATGAATACATCAAGGCAACTCCTTTTGGTACAGCAGTTTCTGAGTCTTTTCTATCGCCAGAAATTGCGGTTTTAGTTAAAAAACAAATTTCAGAAGGAAGTGCAGATCCACTTAGTATTGCGATAAAACTAGAACCTTTCGAGCAGGTATATCATTCTAATAAACTTCAGGCTGAGTTAAATCGAATTTATAGAACACATTTTCCCACAAAGTTCTTGTCTGGTGCGGCTGGTGCGGCTTTTGATGCAACTGATTTCAAGAATATTAAAGCGAAAAGAAAACTAGAGAATTGGATAATAGAACTGTTTGCTCGATGGATGTTTGAATTCTTTGATTGTAAATGCGAAGAATCACCGTATTGTGAATGTGTACAAATCAAACTCGCCAAGAAAATTGTCAAAATGAGACAAGAAGGAAAAAAACTTCATCAGATAGCACATGTTTTCAATGATGTTTATGAGTTGTTTATTTATCCTGGCGATCTCTTCAAGTGGCTTGATACACTTGTCCATAACCTTCGAGCTGTGGAAAGAATTGCTAATATTTTGGACGCTGATGAAATTGTTGAGACACTTCAAAGACTAATTGATTCTATTGAAAGTGGTACATCAAGATCTTTTGGATCAAATTCTGAGAAAAGTAAAACTATCTGAGGAGTTTCAGTCAAGTCTTCCCGAGTTCGATTGAGTTTTTTAAAAGAATGCTCGTCTTCTTCTTTTCTTACATTTTTTCTTTGCTTATAGAGTCTCAGAAGGGAATCAATTTATATAATATGGTTGATTTTAAGATTATATGGTTTTTTCTTAGAAACAGAATAATTACACAATAAATTATGGGGAGTAGATGAAATGTCAGCGACTTATTGTCAAGAATGTGGTTCCTATATAGAAGAACCCGGAACTCAGTTTTGTCCTAACTGTGGTGCATCACTTCCCGCTGCTCCACCAACAGCGGAAGTACCTCAGCCTCAACCAACTGAAGTACCACCACCTCCTACACCAAGTGTCCCAACTGCTATGTATGGTGAACTTGGAGAACGTTTTATTGCATATATTATTGATGCTGTGATTATTTTTTTTATTACAGCGATTATTGTATTTCCATTATTTGATGGCTATTATGCATCATGGTGGATTGTGAGTTGGCTACTTGGATTTCTTTATTTCTGGATACTTGAATCTTTCAATAATGGACAAACACTTGGTAAAAAACTACTAAATATAAGAACTGTCGATGAAGTATCATTAGAAGTTGCAGAAGCTGGAAGCTATTTTGTCAATAATCTTTCCAGAGGAAGCGGTTTAATCATAATAGATTTCATAATAGGGCTGATTGTAAATTCAACTAGTGATACCAGAAAACGATATAGAATCTTGCAAAACTGGAGCAAAACGTTTGTAATTAAATCAATTTAACTTAATCGGCGGGAAGTCCCCTTCCGACAGGTGGGGGATGAAAGCCGTTGACTTTATATAGGCTTTATGGCTATAATTAGTAAGTAACAGAGTTCTACGTGAAGTCCATGAAACTCACACAGAAAATCAGGATTTTTCCGACACCAGAACAGGAAACGATGCTCTGGAAGCTCTCAGAGAAATGCAGACTCATCTATAATTTTGCCCTTGCCGAAAGAAGGGACGCCTATAGAACTGGGACACAGGGTGTGAATTACCGCACGCAGCAAAACGACCTGCCACTCATCAAAGCACACTTCCCAG
>JAEORY010000040.1 GCA_016840645.1 Candidatus Borrarchaeota archaeon
TCCAGAGCCTCACCGAATCAGGTATGTTGATCTTGAAGTAGATTTAATTCGAACTGAAGATTTTACACGTGTAATCGATTTAGAAAAACTTGAATATGCTAAAGAAGAATCTATAATTTCGGAACAGTTATTCAATCTCACAATGGAAAAAATGAGTCAATTAAAAAGCATGTTAAGAACAGAAGATTCTTCTTCTACTGCAAAATAGTTGATTAGAACTATATACTCTGCAAAGAAGGTGTCATAAATTTCTAATAACGGAAATCCATTTACCAAGATTAACTACGTCCCTACTGCAAAGGAACTCTTGGATCAAGCATTTCGAAAAGCGTCTCGTACTGAAGTTAAGATTCCCAGAAAAGTGCCACGCATCATAAGGACGAAACGTAAGGAAAGTAAGAAATTAAGAGTTATAGAGGGATTTCTAGATTCACGACTCAAACGCATAGTAAAACAGATTCCTTCGATAGATGATGTACATCCATTTTATTCTGAATTAGCTGATATACTGGTTGGCAGAGATCAACTCAAAAATGCGCTTGGCTCAATTTATGGTACACGTAGAGTGGTTAAGAAACTAATTCAAAACTATATCTACAAAATCAAGAGAGCAAAAGAATTAACTGAGGTTATAAAGTTAAGTCGAGCGGCATACGGGCGTATAAGTTCAATAATTAATAGAATTAAGAACAATTTAAACATAATTCAAGAAGCTAGACCAAAATTACGGAAATTGCCATCGGTTGATCCTAAAAAACTTACGATAGTTATTGCGGGATACCCGAATGTTGGGAAAAGTAGTTTTGTGGCACACGCATCTACGGCAAAACCAGAAATAGCTGAATATCCCTTCACCACGCGAGCTGTAACGATAGGCCATATACAAAGAGGTCTTTCAATATATCAAATTGTGGATACCCCTGGTCTTCTTGATCGTCCACTCGATAAAAGGAATCCAATAGAATTACAGGCAATTACTGCATTAAAATACTTGGCTCATGTTATTCTGTATATTGTAGATCCCTCAGAAACTTGTGGATATCCATTGAAGGAGCAAATTTCTTTATATGAGGATCTTAAAAAACTTTTTGGGGAACTTTATCTTGTCGTGAACAAGATAGATTTAGTAGACAAAAGCAGGAGTGACGAACTTCTGGAACTAATTAATGACGAATGCTTTGAAACAAACGCACTCACTGGGGATGGAGTTAATGAGACGATAGAAAGAATTATTGACAAAAATTTAATGAACAGTTAAATTCAATTTTCATCGAATTGTGTATTCTTGGACTTCAATTCTTCCAATTTTAATTCAATGATTTCATTTGTTAAAACAGGATCTGCCCTTCCTCTGGTTTTCGCCATAACCTGTCCTACAAGATAACGAATAGCATTCTTGTTAGTCATGGCATCGCGAACGGCATCTGGGTATTCTTCAAAGACTTCTTTTACTTTATCAGAAATGATAGAAGTGTTATCAATCTTCTTAAGACCAAGTTCTTCTATTATGGTCTGCGGGGTCTTTCCTGTTGCAAGCATTTCCCGCAGAACTGTCTTACCAATTTTTCCACTAATCACCTCTTGATCAATTAAACGGATCATATTTGCTAAATCTTCTGGTGTAAGGAGAATCTCAGTAAATTCAAGATCAAGTTCGTTTACAAAACGTAAAAAATCACTCATAAGCCAATTACTGACTTTTTTTGCATCCACGTCATAAGTTATGCATGTTTCAAAGAAATCTGCTAAATATTTCTCACTTGTCAATACTTCTGCATCGTAAACAGGGATTTGATAATCTCTCCGAAATCTTTCTTTTCGAGCATCTGGTAGCTCAGGCATGGTTGTTTTGATTTTTTCAATCCATTCATCTGAAATTTCAATAATCGGTAGATCAGGTTCCCTGAAGTATCTATAGTCGTGTTCTTCTTCTTTCGTTCGAAGAGTAAAAGTTATTCTGCGATCTTCGTCCCAATGTCGAGTTTCTTGTGCTATAAACTCCCCACGTCGAAGTGCTTGTTTTTGTCTAATAATTTCATAGTTTAAAGCACGTTTAACTTCTTTAAACGAACTAATGTTCTTTATTTCAACACGTCTTCCGTCTCCTACAGAAATATTCGCATCGCAACGAAGAGATCCCCGTAAATTTACATCAGCTACACCTAAGTGCTCAAGGACGCTTCTTAGTTTTCGAAGAAAGATGCGCGCTTCTTCTGGTGTTGAAAAATCAGGTTCAGTGACTATTTCAAGAAGAGTTATTCCAGATCTATTATAATCAACCAAGGTGTAAGGAGATTTATCAATCATACCAATATGCTTTAAACGGCCTGGGTCTTCCTCAAGTTGGAGGCGGCGGATTCTTATTACTTTTTTTTGATGATTCATTTCAAAATCAACGTGGCCTCCAATCGCAATTGGGACACCACCTGCTTTATCGTACTGTGAAATTTGAAAATCCTTTGGCAAATCTATATAAAAATAGTTTTTACGGTAAAACGAACTATTTCTCGATATATTCGAATTAAGTGCAAGCGAAACCATCATTGCCAATTCTATAGCACATTTATTAGTTACAGGTAGTGTTCCAGGTAGACCAAGGCAAATTGGACAACAAACTGAATTAGGAGGCATACCGCGATAATCAGTAGGACATCCACAAAATAACTTAGTTGTCAAAGCTGTAAGTTGCACATGTATTTCCAAACCTATTTTTACATCTGAAATTGTTTCAGAAAACTCTGTTTTTCTAGTTGCGGAAGAAGTCAATTTTAACACTCTTAAAATATATTATTAGTTCTCATCTTGAAAGTTTCTAAAGAGATTTTGTGATTCACTTACGTTTCTCTAGATGTAATAGAGAGCCTCCAATCGAAGCCAGGTGTTCGAGATCCCATTTTGAATACCATCGGTCCTATTCTTTTGTGTTCGCTCTTATGAAGCATGTGTTCTACTTTTTTTATTACTTCTAACGGAATATTGAATTCTTTAGAAATCTCATTCGGTAACATCAATTGCTCAAAACTACTTAAGATTTTGTCTAAAGTATCATACTTTATGCCCAGTTCATCTTCATCTGTTTGTCCAGGCCAAAGTCCTGCTGAAGGCGCCTTTTTGATTATTTCTGGAGGAATTTTTAGATATTCAGCTAGTTGCCTGACTTGGCACTTATATAGGTCGCCTAAGGGTAAGATATCACAGCCTCCATCACCAAATTTGGTGAAATATCCCACTAAAAGTTCACTTTTATTACCCGTGCCAATTACTAGCCAATTATGTAGATTAGCATAATAATATAAGAGACTCATCCTAAACCTAGCTGCAAGGTTACCGTTTACAATTTTTCTTTCTGGATCAAATACTTGGAATTGTTTGAAAGCGTTTAAGGATGGAGATATGTCCTCAATTTCGTATTTCACACCAAGTAAAGAAGCAATTTTAATTGCGTCATCAATGTCTTGTTGTTGAGTTGTCTGTGTTGGCATTAACAGCCCAAATGTTTTTTCATGACCTAAAGCATGCACACATAAAGCAGCAGTTACAGATGAATCTATTCCACCGCTTAAACCAATAATTACTCCATTAACTTTCGCATCATCAATGCGCTTAACTACAAATCTACTGATCCTGCTTACAGCAATTTCAGGGTTTATTTCTAAAGAGTGCATTTGTTTTAATCTCCAATAGTGATTTGAAAGAATTTCTAATCCTGTAAATCCTAAACATGAATCTTATGAATCAATTAAGCATCGCTATTTATTTCTTTTCAATTGTGTTGAAATTAAAGCAAACAGTATATTAACAATACAAAATTACCTCATGCGGTGCATAGATAAATTTAGATACAATCAAAAGTTTTTAATGAGACAGAACAATTCATAGAGAACCAAAAGGTCGTATTTACCGGAGAGGATATGCATTAAAAGAAATTATCCAACAAGACCTCTTGTAGGCGTTGGCGCAATAGTCCTAGATGGTGAAAAAGTATTAATGGTCAAAAGGGGAAACGAACCAGGTAGAGGAAAATGGTCTTTTCCTGGAGGCTTAGTAAACATTGGAGAAGCAGTTAGAGAGGCTGCAAAACGGGAAGTCAAAGAAGAAACCGGTCTTTCGGTAAAAATCGGCGACCTTGCAGGAGTCATTGATGTAGTAATTAAAGATGACAACGGGAAAATCCAATATCATTATGTCATTATAGACTTTTTTGCCACGAGAGAAAGTGGTGAGATTTCTCCAAGATCAGACGCGGAAGATGTCAGATGGATTCTTCTTAAAGATCTCTTTTCTCTGGATGTAACTAGAACGGCAATTAATTTGCTACGACAACTTAATTTGTTAAATTAATCGAAAGAGTACCGTAGTTACTCTACATGTTCATTAGATACTCCAAAGATTTTTGGTTTGGATGACATAAACAGGGACTTATGGTCTGTTTTTTGATTTTTGGATTTCCATAAAGTGATTCATCCAAATTTCTTTTCCTTCATCTACACTTAGGCCAGTGAAGGTTACATCTTTCACACAAGTGCCTTGTTCCTTCGGAAAAAAAGGAAACACCCGACAAAGTATTGGTCGAATCTTATGAATAATACATGCTCCGTCATCTGCATTAAAAATACAGTAGCCATATTTGGAACGCATTGTTACTGGATATTTGATAATCTCACCAGTAATTAGGTCTTTACGTGTAGTTGTCTCTATGAAGTAATCAATTTCAGGTATAAATATGCGAATTGCGTTTATTTCCACCTCTGAAATTGAAATTCCCCCAACGCAGCAACATCCACACTTTTTGCAATCACCGTTTATTGCGTTTAATTTTGAATAGTATTTTTTAAGAAGAGGATATTTTTCAACGAATTTTTCAACATCGTCATCCGAAAACTTATCGACGCGTATTCTAATGTCTTTTAATTTCTTTTCTAAAATAATCTGTCCCATTTCCCCTCCCAGCATTTGAAAAATATAATTTCATTAAATAATTAATCACAAAATGCTTATTTCTTCTACTATTAAGTCTTCTCCTCGGGTTTCAGAAGAAACCTCAAGGTCAATGAAAACTCTTTTGCACTTTGCTTGCTCTATAATACTGTGACGCTTTTGCTAAGTGAACGAGGCATATCTGGAGAGTAACCAAGTTTTACGGCTGCATAATACGAAAATAACTGAAGCGGCACGATATATGGTATTGGAGAAAGAATAGGATGTATACTCGGGATACTTACAGAATGATCTGCAAGTTCTCGAATTTTTTGATCCTGTTCGTCAATAAATGCGATGATAGTACCTTCCCGTGCTTTCATTTCCATTATATTCCCAATAATGTGATCATGTGTCTCGTCTAGAGGGGCAATAAACATTATCGGGAACCCCGGAGTTATGAGTGCAATAGGACCATGCTTACTTTCCCCTGCAGGGTACGCCTCAGCATGAATATAGGATATTTCCTTTAATTTTAAGGATCCTTCAGCGGCGGTTGTCGTATTAATACCTCTTCCTAAGAAGAGAAAATTTGGCATATGGGCAAACTGTTCTGCAAGGCGCTTTACGTGTTCTTCCTCTTTTGTAATGACTTTTTGTACGATATTGGGGATATTATAAAGTGAATTTTGTAAATTTGATATCGTCTCTATATCTTGGCATTTCTTACGTAGGGCCAACTGAAGGGCAATCATGGATAAAGTAGCGACTTGGGTTGTAAAGGTCTTTGTGGCGGCTACCCCGATCTCAGGCCCTGCTTGGGTGTAAATGACGTGATCAGAAAGGCGTGTGATCGAAGAATCGACTGTATTGACAACTGAGATAATAGTCGCTTCCCGTTTTTTCGCGAAATTAAGAGTCCTTATTGTATCAGCAGTTTCACCAGATTGGCTAACAGCTATTACATAGGCATCTGATGGAAACGAAGGGCCAACTGCCTCTGGAAACTCTGACGACAAGAGAGCTGTCGGAAATACATTGCACAGTTGTGAAAAAAGATATCTTGCAGTAAGTGCTGCGTGAAAGGAGGTACCAGCGGCTGTAATAAAGATCTTAGGTGCCTCATCTAAAACTTCAGCAATTTTTTCCAGACGTTCAGGTCGTTGCCTTAATGTATCACGTAGGGCTTTTGGTTGTTCATGAATTTCCTTTAGCATAAAATAGGAATATCCACCTTTTGATGCCATCTCAGGAGTCCATTTTATGATAGTAATGTCCTTGGAAACCATTTTTTGAGTAGGAACAGAAAAAACTTGATATTCATTGGGTGTAAGAACAGCCAGTTCCTCATCATGAAGTATTATTGCCTTATTAGTCAAGGGTAAGAAAGCTGGAATATCGGATGCACAACATATCACTTGGTTTCCTATCCCCAAGACAAGTGGGCTTCCATTTCTTGCACATATAATTTTTCTTGGCTCTGCTGCTGAAATAATAGTTAAACCATAAGATCCCTTTATACGTCTTAGAGCCTGAAAGGTGGCATCCTTTAAGTTTAAACCCTGTTCCAAGAATTCTTCTATAAGATGGGGAATTACTTCAGTATCTGTATCTGACTTAAAGTGGTGACCTCTCTCTTTTAGTTCTTTACGTAATTCTATAAAGTTTTCGATGATGCCATTATGATTGACTGCTATTTTCTCTTTGCAATCTGTGTGGGGGTGAGCGTTTTCCTTAGTAGGAATTCCATGGGTTGCCCATCGCGTATGTGCGATCCCAGTACTGCCTGGTAGTTCGTCAAGATTAAGTCGTTCATTTACAACATCTATTTTTCCTTTATCTTTCTTTAAAATCATATGAGCATTTGCAATAGTAGCCATACCCACAGAATCGTAACCTCGATACTCAAGTCGCTTAAGAGATTCTCGTAACAGAGGTGCGACGTTACCTTGATTGAGAACAATACCTACAATACCACACATTATTTTAACTCCGTTTTAAGAAGTCTAAAGAATTTTGAATACAAGGGAACTTTAAAATGACTTTATAAATCCTCCGCAAGAAGAACCTCCCAACTTGATGGGAGGTAAATGAATTGCGTTTTTTACTTTTTTCATTTTCACAGTAGTGTCCCCCATCGTTAAATAGGTTTTTGCGGATAGTAAATCTAGTGACATGAATATCAGGGGAACACGGGGATAAGTGTGATGAAACGGACTTACAAATTTCGCTTATATCCGACCACACAACAAAAGACTATTTTGACTCAATGGCTTACCACCTGCCGTATTTTGTATAAAAACAGCCTTGCAGAGCGAAAAAATACCTGGGAAACTCATCAAAAATCAGTCAGTTATTATGAACAAGCCACCCACTTGAAAACTGCAAAAAAGATTGATCTGTTTTTAAAAAAGGTTCATTCTCAGGTACTTCAAGACGTGCTGAGACGACTGGATAAGACCTTCACTAACTTTTTTCGGCGTCTTAAGAAGGGGGAAAAAGCTGGCTACCCACGATTTAAAGGCAAATACCGGTATGACTCCTTCACCTACCCGCAAAGTGGGTTCGCCCTCGAAAAGAAGAAACTCCGGCTCTCGAAAATTGGAGTTATCACTATTAAACTACACCGCCCGATACCTGCTAAAGGAGTGATCAAGACTTGTACCATTAAACGCGATGTCGACCACTGGTATGCCTGTTTTGTAGTAGAATCTCCCGATCACGCTCCTGACACTCAGCAGAGATATCCAAAGAACGCGGTAGGGGTGGATGTGGGGCTGAAGAGTTTGCTGACGTTACATAATGGAGACACCATAGCTAACCCACGTTGGTTGAGACACTCGGAGAAGAAAGTGGCCAAAGAGCAGCGAAGGCAAGCGAGGAAGATTAAGGGATCAAATAACCGTCACAAGCAGAACCAGAAGGTAGCACAGTTACACCGGAAGATACGTAATCAGCGCAAGGACTTTCATCATAAACTCAGTCGAAAACTGGTCGATATTTATGATTTAATTGTGTATGAGAACCTTACAATCACCAATCTTGTGAAGAATTCTCATTTAGCTAAGTCGATTAGTGATGCTGGTTGGGGACAGTTCATGTGTTTTACAGAATACAAAGCGGCGGATGCTGGTACTCTGGTAGAATATGTGAGTGCCTATAATACTACACAATTGTGTAGTAGGTGTGGGAAGCTTGTTCCGAAAACACTAGCGACCCGTACCCATAGTTGTCCTTACTGTGAACTTGATTTAACCAGAGATCATAACTCTGCCATCACGATTTTAAGCCGATCAATCTACTATGTAGAATCACGATCACCATCAGGGCAGGGACTGCCCGTTGAGCCTGTTTGACATATCCCGTTAGGGAATGGATGATTCAGGAAGCCAGCCTACTTGTAGAGTGGTAGTTCACAAAGTTTTAGCTTTACATTCTGAAAGTAAAGATATGGCAATGCGACGCCCCTTTTTTCGAATGTAAAGCGCAAGTTGCCTTCAACACTTTTTAAGGCGTTTCTTGCATTAACACTAATAAATTAACTTAAATTTCTATGCGTATTAAATTGAAAACTGTTGATTGAAGAAGATTAAAATCATAGTTTAGAATTTAGAGCAGTGTTCTTATCTAACATATAACCTTAAATTCAAATAAACTCAACTCTAGGCCATTTTACATGCAAATCATGCGAAAAAGGAGGCACAATTAATGAAAGAACAAAGTTATTTTGCTCACTACTCACAAGAGGTTAGAAATATCCTTAAAGAGAAAGAAATAGAGCCTGGTGACCGTATTCGAATTACATCTGAGGATATGAGTTACGAAGGATATGTTTTGCCTCGTATTGAGATTGGGGATCCTTCGAGCATTGTGATAAAACAGGATGATGGATATAACGTTAGTATTTCGTACCAGCCAGGTATCGAGTTAGTACGAATAGACAAAGGCATCAGTCTTGAAAGTTTTCAGAAAACATTTCCTGAACAACTTCCCGACCTACCAGAGATTTCGTTACTGGCAACTGGTGGTACGATTGCCAGTAGGATCGACTATTTAACTGGCGGCGTTGTTATGGCGTTCACCCCCGAGGAACTCTTCTTCGCTATACCCGAACTTTCAGAAATCGTTCGTTTTAAGGGATGTAATCTTCTTTTTAATCTTGCGAGCGAGGATTTATGGATCAATGAATGGAAAAAAATGGCTGAAGATACTGCAAAAGAATTGAATTCAGGTGCTTCAGGAGTTGTTATTACTCATGGGACAGACTGTATGGGATATTCTGCAGCGATGTTAAGCTTTATGTTACGGAATCTTTCAAAGCCAGTATTACTTACAGGGGCACAACGCTCATCCGATCGTGGCAGCTTCGATGGCGCAATTAATCTAATATGCGCTTCATGGCTCGCTGGTCACGCAGATCTAGCAGGAGTATTTGTGTGTATGCATGGAGAGCCAGATGATTCATATTGCCTTATTAATAGAGGGACAAAGGTACGAAAAATGCATACAAGTCGACGTGATACATTTCGACCTATTAACGAATTGCCGATTGGAAAGGTATGGCCCGACGGAAAGATGGAATTTCGTGAAGATGCTGAATATAAGAAACGAAGTGAAACTGAAGTAGTTGCAGATACGGCGTTTGAGGAAAAAATTGCCCTTATTAAAGCTTATCCTGGATCGAACCCTGAAATCGTTGATTTTCTAGCAGACAAAGGTTATAGAGGTATCATAATTGAGGGTACTGGGCTCGGACATGCACCTACTTCCCCACCTCCCTCCGAAAAATATCGTTCATGGTTGCCTTATGTGAACCGTGCCTTAGAAATGGATCTATTTCTTGGTATGACGTCGCAGTGTCTTTATGGTCGTGTCAATCCTTATGTTTACCGAAATCTTCGTCTAATGAGCAACGCAGGAGTTGTTTATCTAGAAGACATGCTCCCAGAAACAGCATATCTAAAATTAGGCTGGGTATTGGGGCATACACAAGAAAGAGAAGAAGTAAAACGTCTTATGTTGACAAATATTGCAGGTGAAATCACTGAAAGAACGGATGAGAGAGCTTTTTTGTATTAGGTGATTAAAATGGTGGATGAAAAAGCACTGAATTATAATGAACTAGGACTTATGGTCGGTCTAGAGTTCCATCAACAGTTGGAAACGCACAAACTGTTTTGTAAGTGTCCTTCCGTCATCAGAACTGACGACCCTGATATCCTGGTCAAGAGGCGGTTACGTGCTGTTGCCGGAGAAACTGGAGAAGTTGACATGGCAGCTGCATTTGAAGCAAAAAAGGAAGCAAATGTAATTTATGAAGGTTATTCAGACACAACATGCTTGATTGAAATAGACGAAGAACCACCATCACCTATAAATGAAGAAGCGGTTCGTACAGCCCTTGAAATTGCATTTATTTTCAAAATGAGACCAATCGACGAAGTTCAGGTGATGAGGAAGACAATCGTTGATGGATCCACGCCTATGGGATTTCAGAGGACTGCGAAAGTTGCGATAGGGACTTCAGATTCCTACCTTATGACCTCACAAGGAAAAGTGTTCATTACGCAACTTTACGTGGAAGAAGATGCTGCAAGGATCATAGAACAAACAAAAGAAGGAACTACATTCCGAGTTGATCGTCTTGGAATTCCGCTGATAGAGATCAGAACCGACCCTGACATTCACAGTCCTGAGCAAACTAAAGAGGTTGCTGAACGAATTGGTGCAATTTTGCGCGCTACTGGTAAGGTAAAGAGAGGATTAGGAACAATTCGACAGGATGTCAATGTATCAATAAGGGATGGAGCTCGCGTAGAAATTAAGGGTGCACAAGAATTGGACCTTATCGGGGAATACGTGAAAAATGAGGTATTAAGACAACAAACCATGATAAAAATTCGAGAAGTACTGGAAAAGCGAGGGGTTCGAGAAGACGCCATCACTATAGAACACAAAGATGTTTCAACTATTTTTGCTGAAACGAAAGCCAAATTCGTGCAGAAAGCCCTGAAAAAAGGAGAGCGCGCCTTAGGTGTAAAACTTTCGAAATTTGGAGGTTTACTAGGCAGAGAACTTCAACCAGGTCGTCGATTGGGAACTGAATTTGCGGATGCAGTAAAAATCTATGCTGGACTTGGAGGAATTTTACATTCAGATGAATTACCTAATTATGGAATTTCTGAAGACGAAGTTAGCGAAGTGAGACAGGTTTTAAATTGTGGAGATGAAGATGGTTTTGTTCTTGTAGTAGGTCCGAAAGGCAAATGTGAACAGGCGATTTGGACCATATGTAATTTAGCAAAGATTTACGTCACACATGTCCCAAAAGAAGTCCGCAGACCAAATCCTGATGGGACAACTGCCTTTTTAAGACCTCTTCCAGGATCGGCAAGGATGTATCCTGAAACTGATGCCGTGCCGTTACGTATATCTTCTGAAATGGTGGAAGCGATCAAACATCACCTTCCAGAACTCCCAGAGGAAAAGAAAAAGCGGTTTATTGAGGAATATAAACTTTCAGAAGAGTTAGCAGATGAATTAGTGCTTCATAGGCAAGTAGATCTCTTCGAAAAAACGGTGAAAGAGTTAAATGTCAGCCCTGTGGTTGTTGCAACGACAATTCTTAACACAATCACGCATTTAAAAAGAGAAGGTGTTCCAGTCGAAAACATTTCGGAAGAAAAGATACAAGACGCATTTAATTTTCTCTCTCAAGGAAAATATTCAAAGGAAGCGCTCCCAGATGTATTGACTCTGGTAGCAACATATCCAGATAAACCACTCGATGAAGAGTTACTGAGAAGTGCTGGTCTTACTACTTTATCGAAGGATGAGGTCACAAAAATTATCAGAGAGATAATCTCAAAAAATGAAGATTTAGTTAACAATAAAAAAATGGATGCGTTTGGCCCGCTTATGGGTGAAGTCATGCAACAGGTACGCGGAAAGATCGATGGAAAAATGGTAAGTTCTTTGCTCAAACAACTTCTGCAAGAGTATTTATCATAATCTTTTGCTCACATAAACACCATCACGAGTATAGCCTTGTTTATAAAACCATGGCTTTACACCTAAACCGCTAAGGACGGAAATTTTTTTGGTATTATAGTCGTCTTTGCTAAGGAGTTCAGCTTCACTTAATAGTAATTCTCCTATTTTTCGATGTTGTACTTGATGATGACTTGGTTTCTCTCCAATGGGAACCAGTTCTCCAAAAACTCGCAATTCTCTTACGATAGTTGTTCTCATTTCATTGATTTCTTTCCGATGTGCCTTCTCAGAAGGAACACGCAATCGAATAAATCCGAGCAGAATATTTTGTACGGCGTCCTCGTAAGATATGAAATTTTCGATTCCTTCTGAAGCATTGAATATATCTATAAGGATCTCAAGATTTTCAAGTTTTGGAGTAATCCCTGATTTCCTATGAATGATACCTTGTTCGCGACATCTAATACAAGAGCATGTTCTTCCACTCTTACTTAATTCCTCATGCGCAAGTTCTCTAAGATTGCCTTTCTTGACACCATCTTCAATCATCTTCGCAGAAATATCTCTTTGAATTCGTTGTATACGAATCCATCTTGGAATGTTCGGTAAAACATTCGATAATAGATTTGTCATTGTTTCGGCGTTATAGGGTTTGTACCTTCCGTCCTGCCATAATTCGTACAGTTCTGTGCCTTTAATAACTAAACAGGGATAAATCTTCAAATTATCCGGTTTATAAAAGGGATTTTCAAAGATCTCTTGAAACATTATTAGATCACGTTCTTCATTCGATCCTGGAAGACCAGGCATAATATGATATGCAACTTTCATTCCCGCATCCTTTAAAATGCGGGTAGCGTCAATAACGTCCTGAACTGTGTGACCTCTTTTACATATTTCATATACTTCATCAAAAATAGTTTGTACACCCAATTCAACAGTGGTGACGCCTAAATGAAGCATATCATCCGTTTGAGAAATCTTAGAGTAATCTGGACGGGTTTCGACGATAATTCCGACAAGTTTTCGTTGTGCTGTTTCGACAGCCCTTTTGAGTTCTTCAAAATCAGAATGGCGTTCATCACACAGCGCTTCAAGGCATCTGTGAACGAAACTTAGTTGATACTCATAGGGTAAATAAGTAACCGTTCCGCCTTTCAAGGATAGGAGAATCTTGTCTGTGGAATGACCTATCAGTTCCAATTGATTAAGTCTTGTCTTTACCTGCAAATAGGGGTCGTAATCGTTTTGTATACCTCGCATCGTAGAAGGTTCGTGACCAGTATAACTCTTTGGAATATCTGAAAAAGTTGGACAATAGATACATGACTGATTAGGGCAGGGATAAGGCTTTACCATAACTGCAACAACAACAACACCTGAGATAGTTCGCATACTCTTTGTCTTTAATATAGGAAGAAGAAGCATTTTTTCCTCTGGAGTTGTGTGGGAAAGAATAGTCGCGTTCGAGACAATACCTACTGAGGGATATTTCTTTGCATGACGTTTTTTGAGTTTCTGAACAAGCTGTACATCTACCTCAGATAAAGTCGTAAGTAATTCCTCAATTATTCCCCTGCAAACTCTTTCTTCTAACGTACTGGACACTATAACAGCGCCTCAATCCTCTTTAAAATGTAGATTAATTTGTCTTAAAGATTTAAGATCTTTAAAATACTTCGTTTGTGCACAGTTTTAGTCAATAATAGAGATAAGTCTACCTGAAGGGTCTCGCTTAGAACTCCCGAACTCATGCATAGTGCGAAGTACTTTAGATTCAAAAACCGGACCATCCTTACAGACGATTTGCTCATTAATGCTGCAACTACCACATAATCCAATACCGCACTTCATATATCTCTCAAGACTTGCTTGGAAAGTAATATTTTTTGATTCTGCAATATTAAACGCAGTTTTAAGCATAAGTTCAGGACCACAAGCATAGATTTGATCAAATGTCTCTATTTGAAGAGTTTCATCCATCAACTCTGTCACTAGCCCAGGAAAACCCATTGATCCATCATCTGTAGCTATTGACAAACCAAAGTTTTCACGTGTTGTATATTCTTGTAACGAATTCTGGAATAACAGTTCATCTTTGGTCAACGCTCCAATAAGGACGGTCACGTATTTCTGCGATTCAATAAGTTTTAAGATAAGTGGAAAGAGGCATGCCATACCAACTCCTCCTCCTACGACCAATATACGACTACCTGCAATTTTAAACCCATTCCCATAGGGACCTCTCACACCAATAGGTGAACCTTCGCTCATAGAGTGCATTATTTCTGTAGAAGAGCCCACTTTTTTCACAGTGATTCCAATAAGTTCTTTTTTGGGATCAATATAAGATAGGGACATAGGAATTTCATCATTGAATGTCCATACCATAAGAAATTGACCAGGAATTCCTTGCTGGGCTATTAAAGGAACTTTCATGAAAAAGGTTTTGATGAAGGGAGTGTTTGTTTCAATTTTTTCGATGGGTATCACAATGGGTTTGTTCATGCTATTATCACCTTTCTCGACCTTACAAGAACAATTTCTTAGCACCATTCTCGAACATATCAACATTATTTCGCGCTATTTTGAGATTTGAGCGCGCTATTTTTTCTAATCTTTTATCAGCACAGTTTTTATCATTTTTTATCGTGTTTGGCATAAGAGAGATCTGTCGCCTTGTCAAGGGGACATTTGCAGCGATTTCTAATGCTTTCGGGACGCACTTTTCGCCGAATTTCTCTTCAATTTGTGAGAACAAATTGTATCCTGCTGCGTAAGGATTGATAACAGGTTTCTCATATTTTAGGGCAAAATAATCATGCTTAACATTGAGTTTTTCGCTTTCAAATACCATTTTTTTGAAACTTTCTATCTCGTGGTGTATCTGTTGAATAAACTGTGAATCTTTATCTGAGATTTTTTCAAGCAGTTTTTCGAAAGTCTTTAACTCTAGCCATGTTGCGAATCCTTCATCGACGATCAACGTAGAAATTGCAAGCCATTGAATCCCCGTAGCATACTTATTTGATATTTTTTCTAGTTCTTTCATAAGTAATTCTATACCTTTGTGGTGGTATTCTAGTTCTAGCAATTTTTTCCCTAATGTTGTAAACTGTTGAAAGAAACAATGACCAAATTTTTCATGTATGATAATGCTTAGAAGATTCGCAATAGATTGCGGATAGAGGTATGTCTCCAGATCATAAAGGATATTTACCTTACCTAGAGGGTC
>JAEORY010000618.1 GCA_016840645.1 Candidatus Borrarchaeota archaeon
GAAAATCTTTCTGACGACAAATCATCCTCTCAGCAAGAGGTATATTCGTCGCCAATTATTTACGAAGATTAAATAAGCAAAGAAAACTATTGTTATCTTAATTCAGCAATAATTATTTTGTAAAGGAAATGTGATCTGGAGGCTTTTTAATGTCAGAAGTCAAAATTTCAGAAGTTACCTTATACCGATGTGGAGTAGGCTTTTTTACCGCAACAGGTATACACGATGGAAAGGAACTAAAGTTGTTTTTTAAGCAAGAGGCGTTAGACGATCTTTTAAAATCACTTATTGTGCTTGTCAAAGGTGACAAAGTCGGCAATGTTGCTTTCGAAAGCAAAATCGAAGTTGATGAAATCTTGCGATCTCTGAGTATCACTGTCCCGACGACTGAATCATTCAAAGGACTACTTCGAGAGCTTGTTGGAGAAGAAGTAGAAATCGCTTTTAAAGATAGTACTCTTATTGGAAAAATTGTTGGAATTGAAAGCGAGGAAACGGAAAAAAGAGAAGCTTTTGTGGCCTTAATAAAAGATTATAGTGGAAAAATTAACGTAGTTCGATCTTTGGATATAAAAGGGATCTCTATAAGAAATGAAAAATTGCAGAAGGACTTAGATATAGCGTTAGAAACCATTTCCAATACTAAAAGGGAGAATATAAAGGCTATTTCAATCTCTTTCACTAGTGACGAACAAAAGGAAGTTTTTATTGGCTGGATTGGTTCCATTCCTTCATGGAAAATCGCCTACAGACTCATTCATTCTGAAAGTGAGGTAGCGATACAAGGATGGGCGATTGTAGATAATACTACAACAAATGATTGGGATAATGTCATGTTAACCTTAGTGACCGGACTACCTATTTCATTCGTATACGATTTGTATTCGCCTTGGCGTATAATGAGACCACGAATCGAACGTCCATCTCAATATGGAATAGAACCCGTGATTGCAGAAGGTGCACTGGAAGATAGGACTTCTGCTAGAAGAGGAATGCGAGCAAAAAAAACAAAGGCTGAAAAAGAATATGCACCAGCAGTTCCCGCTGCTACTTCGGGTATGGCTTTTGCAGCAGACTTATCCGAAGAATTCGATAAGTCAGTTCAAACCGCTGCAACTACAGAGGAAGTTGGGGATTTCTTCGTGTTTAAAATAGATTCGCCCGTGAAGATTCTCAGAAATCAAAGTGCCTTGGTTCCTTTATTCCAAACAAAAGTTCCTTCACAAAAAGTAGCTTACTTTTTGCCCGGCAAGACTGATAAAAACCCACTATCTTGTTTAAAAGTTGCAAACGATTCTAACATTGTTATAGAAGCTGGTCCTGCAACAGTCTTTATTGATAATGCATACTCTGGAGAATGTATGCTTTCTCATCTTCGTGTTGGTGATGAAAGTCTACTAAATTATGCTTTGGAACAAGAAGTTCTTATAAACCGAGAGACACGCTATGAGTCACGTGGTATTGGAGTGGACATCAGCAAGGAGTACATTGCAGAACGATTACTTGAAAAACAGATTATAACATATGACGTGAAAAACAAGAAAAAAGAAGAACTAATTTTAATAATCGATGAACCAAAATCAGATTTTGAGCCTATCGGGAAAGAACTTCCAATAGAAAAGACAAACAATTATTTCCGTTATCAATTTACGCTTGCACCGAACGAAACGTTCACAACGAAACTTGAATTGGAGCGGGTTAGGTATACTTCAACATATAAAGCGCATCTTACAAAGGAAGATTTAGATCGATTATTGGCCGATAAACTCATCAAAGAACATCAATATACTCAGTTATTAGAAATTATCAAAATTAAAAAGGAAATCAAAGATCTAGAACAAGAAGAAGAACACTTGGAAGCTATGGTTGAAGCTGCAAATACTGAACAAGAACGTCTTAGAGAGAATATCAAAGCACTTGGAACTAGTGAAGAAGAAGTCAAACTACGTAAGAATTATGTTAATAAATTATCCGAGCAGGAAGCTGAGATCGAGAAGCTTGTAAATAGACGCGCAGAGATCAGGAAAAAACTCATTGAACTGAATAAAAAACTATCAAAGCAAGTTAAAGTGATCCCATAGGTAAAAATAAATATCCTGTAGATACTCTATATTGAATCGAGGGAAAGTCGAATGAGGGTTGCTATAATAGATGCAACGGATAAACGTTGTGTAGGTTTTGCCTTACGATGGGCGAAACATAATGATATCAACCTCATTATTGGATCTAAGGATAAGAAAGCTGCCATTGAAATCGCAGAAGAAATTCGAAATATTACAGGCGCACCAGAAGATCGTGTCACTGCTATGACGGTTATAGATGCCGCAAAAAACGCAAATATTGTTGTTCTAACCGTTCCGTTTCAAGAACAAATTCCTTTACTTAAAGAAATAAAAGAATATCTGAACGAGAATACCATACTTGTAGATACAACACTTCCAATAGAATTAACAGATGATGGTGAACCAGTTTTTATGCAAACGAAGGCTGGTTCCTGTGCTCAGCAAGCAAGTCAGATATTAGGAAATAATGTAAAAGTTGTTTCAGCCTTCAAACCTCTTGGAGCAGAATGTCTGTCTGAAATTGATGAAGAATTGACCTGTGATGTTATAGTGTGTAGCGATGATGATGACGCAAGAAAGGCAGTCGTAGATCTAGCAGAAAAACTTACTTCCCTTAAAATTACAGAGGGACCCCTATCTTTTGATATTCTCTCAGAGAAGTTTGTTGCCACATTAGTCAATTGGAATAAAAAGTGGGGACAGTTATGCAACGTCATACGAGTACCAATGGAAGGCGTTGAAGGATCGATGTGCTCTTGTGTAAACCCATTCTTGAAGATATGTATGAATAGAGGCATAAAATGCTTGTCGATATAGAAAACTCTGAATTATCATACTAAAATAGAGCTTCATTCTTTTTTGATTTCTGGCTTAACTTTTCTATCTTTTGTCTATAGTAACTTCATCAATTTTC
>JAEORY010000619.1 GCA_016840645.1 Candidatus Borrarchaeota archaeon
CCGGAATCGTGTCCTTTTTCGGGCCGATCATTTTGCTCATCTGTGTCAATATGAATCTAGCACATACTCTTTCCTTAATCAATTGGATGAACTCTTTGATGTATCTGGGGCACTAAAGGCAATATCACGGGCGCCAGAATTCCCTTCAGTTGACAGTCATAAGCTTGGATGATATATAACAGGGTCTGCAGGATCTCCGAGGAATGGAGTGTCAATCTCCCCATCTCAGCGAAACAGAAGTATATGGTCTTGCCCCAAATGAAATATCATAGGTTGTCTGCACAAAGTTTTAGTTTCGGGAAAAAAATCCTGCTGCTATTTTTCTTTCCTTTGCTGGTTCTTTTATACGATTTTGTAAGAATACAAATTGTCAAGTTCCCAACAATATTTTTCGTCAGGTCTTCTTTATACTATCTATTGCTTGTTCTTTTCTTTGCGCTAATTTTGGTCGTTGTCAGATTTGTAGTACTTAAACTTACAAATTTAGATGTTCTGCTGGCTTGGCCGATTCTTTTCCTTATTTTTTTGCGTCTGTTTGTTCATGAAGCGTTTCCATACTTTGTAAATACAATAATACCCGCCGGCGGCGTCCTGATTATCTCTGCATTCATAATATTCTTTTACAGAAAGAGAATGATGAGTTTTTTTTCGTATTTCTTTTATGTGCTGCTGTGTTACACCTTGTTCCTTATCTTCATTGATTGTAGCTCATTGACTTTCCTAATAATCCTTTTTTTGCCGGCCTTACTTTTGTTTGAAAAACATATATTCAGACGTGTTTCTCCGATAGCTGTTGTTTTTCTGATATTGCTTTCTCAATCATCGTCTGCATCCAGTCAGCGCTCAATAAAAGGCCAATCTCCTAAGACCAGACATAATCTGATTTTCATCGTAGTTGACACGGCTCGAAAAGATTGTTTTGAACTTGAAGGCTCTATTCCTGTTACCCCGATCTTGCAAAATTTTTCTAAGGAAGGGAAAGTACTCAATAATTTTATTGCCAATGGCGCCTGGACACCACCGGCACATGCATCCATGTTCACAGGACTTCTTCCCGCAAATAATGGTGTTTTTCACTACAAAAATAACCAGGGAGTAACTCTCCTCTCGGATGAGTTAATGACTCTGGCAGAAATTCTTAAACAAAACGGGATTTACACTCAAGGATTTTATGCTAATCCTATGGTGAGTGATAGGCTTGGATTCAGCCAGGGATTCGATCAGTATGTTTTTGTTCCCAGAAATATGGATTCGATCATAAATTATATAATTGAGGTCGCACAAATCAGATTAGAAACAGTATTTTCGAAATTTTTCCCGAAAATTGACTTAAACACCAGAATCAACATGAGTCGAAAAAAGAGAAATTCCAATCCTGTCGCTCTCTCGGATGAAGTCTTCAAGAAGGCAAGTCAATGGCTAAGGAATGATGAACCTGACCAAAGCTTTTTTCTCTTCATCAATCTAATGGAACAACATCATATTCGGCATTTCTATGATGAAAGAGAATCCAGACATCATGTGGGCCCTATTATGTACACTGAAGACAAGAGGCAGTTGTATCTGAAACCCGAGACCGTATTGAATAAAAATATAGCCTTATTAGAATGGCATAAACTGACTATTAGGAATGTTGATTACCATTTAGGCAAATTCCTAGCCTTTTTGAAAAATCAAGGATTGTATGATAACAGCACGATAATTGTAACCTCTGACCATGGGAATCTATTCGGTGAGTGGGTGCATTATGGACATGAGGATAATATATACGCTCCAAATGTATTTATTCCCTTTATCGTGAAATATGCAAACACTTTCAATGAAAGAGAAATATTCTCGGATAGAATATTTCAGCAGGTGGATATCTTTTCGGAGATACTTGATCTTTATAAAATTCCTATCCCACAAAATGTCTATGGCACTCCATTCACCGAACAAGAGCACAATCCTCCAATTTCTCAATTATACAGAATGTCGAATATTCCCGATGAATTGAGGAAAATATTAGACAAGGATCTATGTGGAACAACTCTATTCTTAAATGATCAATATTTCTATTTAATCTACAGTACAGACGGAGAGCATGAAGCCTATAAGATTAATAATTTTAAAAATACAGGGATGAATAATGTATACAATGAATTGATGAAAGAACCTAATGTTCAAAATTTCATAAACTCGTGCCCCGAATTAATGCGCAGAAAAATCTATAAGGTTGAGGGAATCAGAGATAAAAAAATGTTGGAGCGATTAAAGGCACTGGGATACATAAATTGAAGCGGTTCTCTTCCATGCTTTATTCATCTCAACACAAAGGTATGATAGAAAGAGTTTGTCCGATTTGATGCCATAGTTCTGAGGAAAAATTTATAAATTCATTCCTTCCCGACGAAGAGGAAAGGATTCCGGATTGAAACTAGCCTACGTGACGACATACGATTCGACAAATATCCATGCCTGGTCGGGAACGGGTTTTCATATCCTCAAGATCCTACGGGATCACGGTTTTGAAACCCACTCGATCGGGAATCTGAAGGAACGATACAAAACCATCTACAGATTAAAGAAGACTCTGTACAAAACGTTCTTGTCCAAGAATTACCTTAGAGACAGGGATCCCCTTCTCTTGAAAAATTATGCGCACCAGGTGGAGGAAGCTCTGCAATCCATCGAATACGATGTTGTGTTCAGTCCGGGGACAATCCCTATCGCCTATCTCCACACGGACAAACCGATAATATTCTGGACAGACGCCACGTTCGCCGGCATGGTCGATTTTTATCCGATTTTCAGCAACCTCTGCTCCGCGAGCCTCAAACAGGGAAACAGAATGGAACAGATGGCTCTGGCAAAATGCCGCCTCGCCATCTACAGCTCGGAGTGGGCGGCGAACTCGGCCACACAAAACTATGATGTCGATCCGGCCAAAGTCAAAGTGGTACCGTTCGGCGCAAACATATCCTGTGAC
>JAEORY010000041.1 GCA_016840645.1 Candidatus Borrarchaeota archaeon
GGGCTGTGTGCTCGTCACCGAGTGCAACACATGCCTCAACACTACTGTTTTTTTAAATATTTCGGCAGTCTTGAAGGAGGTTATCCCGCAATGCTTGAAGAGGTCATGGATCATCGACCATTTACGGTAAGGACTGCCCTGTTTCACACGGGGCTTGATGAACTCCCCGACGTGTGAGAGCACCCAATCGTAGACGGCTGGAAATGCTTCCTTAAATCCTAGACCTCTCCGAGCTATTACATAACTTGCTAAATGATGTACCGTCAAATTATGTAATCGTGAATATTTGTATTTCCCGATGAGGGAGGTATATCCGGCAAAGACTTTTCGGAAGGACACACCGCGTTTTTTGCACTTTCTCTCTAACAGTTGCAAGGCGGTAGTCTTTAAATTGCTCAATTTTCGGTTGCGCTTTTTATTGTATGAAAAGTCTTGGTCGAATTGTAAGTCCTCGACCACAATGCCTTTGCCCTTATTGATGCAATAGTTGACGATTTTATCCATCTTGTAGGAGATATAATCCTGCCGTTTATCAGTTCGATAACTGTGCAGGTTACCAAACGAAATGCTATGATAGGAGAGTAAATTACCAGTTATATCCACATTGGTGAGGGCAACAAAATTATAATTAAAATCTATGCCGATGGCGCCATGTTCGTAGCCATAACGTGGTGCGGGTCCTGGGATGTCATAGGACACATGGACAAAGTAACGTACTTCTCCCATGAAGAACTTTCTCTTTACAGTTACTGTATATTTATCTGCATTAAGGACTTCCTGAAACCATTTCTCCTGCACATGGTTGACAGACAGGGGAATGATCAGCCATTTGCGTCCTTTTTGCGTGGAAAAGGTGCGTAGTTTGACCGTTTTATCGGATAAAACCTTGATGTTCACGTTTTTCAATCCGTATTGTTTCTTTCCGATACACCTGAAGGAAGAAGCCCTCCGTATCCTGAACTCTTCCTTAGTTATGTTACCGAGTATGCGGTCTCTAAATAATTTATTAGTGCCGAATACCACAGGTTCAAGGCGTAAAGTGTGTAGTTTCGCCATTATTGAGGATCTGCGGGCGTATAAGCCTTTTAGTCGTCGGTCATGCTTATTCTGTTCCTTTATTTTGTTGATTTTCTTAGTAATGGTTTTTAGTTGTTTGGTCATGTAGTTCCGTCGTTTTTCCAGCCATGTTTTCTGTGATTCCAGTTTCGCCTTATTCTCAATTAGGATGGTGTTAACATAGGCGTTATTGTGACATAGACTCATCAAACATTGCTGTATAGTTTGTACTTTACCAAATCGTGCTGCCATGTAGTCCTCGCCATGAAACAACAGATTATAGCCAATACGTTTCACGCGATTATAGATGGTGAAAATTTCATGGAGTTTGCGTTCCTGTCGTTTGTCGGGATAGATCCTGAATTTTGCTGTGTGAATCATTAGGCGGTATCCCCCTGCCCCTTACCTTCCAGTTCTTTTAATTGTGCTTGGAGTGCTTCAACTTTCTACTTTCTCACAACCAGTTCTGACAGTAAGTCGTCAATGAGTTCAGTAAGATACTCAATTTCCATTCTAAGTGCCCTTGTTTTGTTTGAATAAAGTAACCTTTCAAGCAACACTATAAGAATTTTATAATTTAGACGCAACTGTCATTTTAAAGATTAGTGAAAACAATCCTCATAGTATTTTGCAATATTTATAACGAACATTCAGGTGACAAAATCGAATGCCATTTAAAGATTGAAGGAAACTATTAATAGAGAACTTCGAGAAATCGAGAATAATTATTATAATGATTAAACATTATCCACTGCTCACTGAAAAAGGCTAACAAAGCGTCTTCAAGACCAAAAGGCATTATAAGAGAGGTTAAGTATGAAAGCGGATCCAAAAGTTGGAGTGTTCATTTGTCATTGCGGTAAGAATATAGCTGAGGTCATAAATATCAAGGAAGTTGTAGATCATTTCACGAATAAGGGCATCTTTATTAAAGCGGATACGTTTCTGTGTGCAGATCCTGGACTGAAGTTAATACAAGAGGAAATTATGGCGAATCAACTCGACAAAGTTGTAATAGCAGCATGTACACCAAATCTACATGAATCTCTCTTCAGAAAGACGCTAGAAGCCGTTGGTCTTAACCCTTATCTATTAGAAATAGTAAACATTCGAGAACAAGATTCATGGGTTCATGCACATGACCCCGAAAGAGCGACACAAAAGACTATTGATTTAATAGCCATGGGTATTGCAAAAGCAACCTTATTGCAACCCTTTTCAAAGATTAAGATTCCCGTTGAAAATGAGTTTTTGATTATTGGAGGAGGCGTCGCAGGGATACGAGCAGCGTTGGATTTGGCGGATCTCGGACATAAAGTGCATCTAATTGAGAAAGAGCCGACCATCGGTGGCCATATGGCAATGTTCGATAAAGTCTTTCCAACTAATGATTGCTCGATCTGTATTCTTGCCCCACTAATGGTTGAAGTTTACCAGCATCCAAATATTGAGTTGTATACCAACTCTGAGGTATTGGAGGTAAGGGGAGGCATAGGGAATTTTAGCGTGAAAATCAGAAAAAATCCCATTTATGTGGATCCAGACGAATGTACTGGCTGTGGAGATTGTGTCCCAAATTGTCCTGTCGAAGTCCCCAATGAATTTGATCTAAAGTTAGGTGTGCGGAAGGCTATATATATTCCATTTCCTCAAGCAGTCCCATTTATCTACAAAATTGATCCTGACAGTTGCATAGGCTGTCGTAATTGCGAAGCTTATTGCGAGAGGAACGCGATCCGATTTGACCAAAAACCAAAGACCTTCGATGTGAAAGTTGGTGCGGTAATAGTTGCCACGGGTTATGAGCCTTTTGATGCACATAAAATCCCAGAATTTGGATATAGTAGATATACCAACGTTTTAACATCTTTAGAATTAGAAAGAATGCTTAGTCCTTCTGGACCCACAGAAGGAGATATCATTCGACCTTCCGATGGTCAACCACCAAAAACTGTAGTCTTTGTACAATGTGTGGGCTCACGTGACAAGAATACGAATGAATATTGCTCACAAGTTTGCTGCATGTATGCATTGAAACAAACAAATTCGATAATAGAGCGCTTAGGAGACTCTGTAAAGATATACATCTGCTACATAGATATCAGGGCATTCGGAAAACGCTATGAAGAATTTTATCAGACTATGAGAGAAAAAGGAGTCATATTTGTTCGTGGACAACCTTCTGAGATTCAAGAGCTACCAAATAATAAGGTACTTACATTAAACGTATATGATACTGATATTGGAAAACATCTTCAAGTGGAGGCAGATATGGTTGTCTTATCGGTTGGACTTACTCCTCCAAAAGATACTGAACGGTTAAGTAAAATTCTTGGCATCCCTCGAAGTGAAGATGGTTTTTATTTAGAAGGACATCCCAAACTCCGACCAATTGACTCACAAATACCAGGTTTTTATGTTGTCGGATGTGCCCATTCTCCAAAATCTATAGAAAGTTCAACAACACAAGCAAGCGCAGCAGCACTTAAAGCAACAATTTTAGCTCAAGGAGAAGTGGAATTAGATCCATTTGTGCCTGTTATAGATCCGGATTTGTGTTTTGCTTGTAAAATCTGTGAACATGTCTGTGACTATGGTGCAATAAAAGTGAATTCAGATAAAAGTATTGAAGTTGACGAAGTTGCTTGCAGAGGATGTGGCGCATGCGCCGCTGCCTGTGCAACAGGGGCACTTCAGATAAGAAACTTCACTGATCAACAAATACTCGCCCAGGTTGATGCGGCTCTTGAAAATAAAAGTGAATTTCCTCTGATAGTTGGTTTCTTATGCAACTGGTGCGCCTACGCAGCCGCGGATAACGCTGGAATCTCAAGAGCACATTATCCAACAAACATTCGCGTTATTCGAGTGATGTGTTCAGCCAGAGTAAGCCCGATCTTTGTTCTCGAAGCGCTAAAAAAGGGTGCGGACGGCGTCTTGGTCATGGGATGTTATCGTGGAGATTGTCATTATAACACGGGCTTTATGAAAGCCGAGAGACGGATTAATGCGCTTAAAGAAATTTTAGAAGTAGTAGGTATAAATTCAAAACGCGTGAAAATTGTGAGCGTATCTGCAAGTGAAGGCAAAAAACTTTCAAAATTAATAAGAGAGTTTGTGGATGAAATTGAGCAACTTAAGCCAGTTGGCTCCGAATTAGTGCCAGAAATGAGAACTAGGTGATATTTATGGGCACAGATTCACCAGAAATTGATATGGATGTAACAGAAGAAGAAATGGAATACAAATGGAAACATCTACGGACTGACGATAAGAAGAAAACCAAAAATCTAGAGCTAAAAATTGAAAAATGCATAGGCTGTGAATTATGTAAGATTGTTTGTCCAGTCGACGCCATAGAGATGGGGCCTGTAGCAGAGGTAGCTACGGGAGAGTTTGAGAGAGGAACCGTTCCCCTAATCATGATCGACCAAGATAAATGTGTGTTCTGTGGTTTATGTGCGATAATCTGTCCTGAAGACGCTCTTGAATGTAAGTTCGATGAAGAAACTATTGATGACTTAGATTATCCCAAAGTGATGAAAGACTCCAAATTCCTTGAGGGCACTATAGCGGTATATAATCTTGAAAAATGTGATCCATCGGCATGTAAAGCGTGTATAAACATTTGCCCGGATGAATGTTGGTACATTCCAAAGGATATCGAGGAAAAAACAGGGGATAAAATTAGAGTCAAAGAAGATGACTGCAACTATTGCGGTGCCTGTGTCAATGCCTGTCCTGAAAAACTGATTGAAGTAAAACGAACCAAAGTGAAGTATACGGAGATACCAGATGTGCCATGGATGAATGCTTGGAAAGAGGCCTTTGAGAAGTTAATAGGAGAGACAAAAGAGATTGATTTATCACGGGTAATTGAATACAAGAAAGAAGAAAAGCCATTAGTTAAAAAACCGCCAGAAGAAATACCAGAAATACCAAAAGAATGTAAAAAGTTGTTAAAAGAGAAAATTGAAGAGATAGAGAAGCATTTGCAAAGCAGGAAAGGCATTAAAATACGTCATTTTACCGAAAAGGGAGACACAGAAAAAGTACTAAATTCGTTTTTAAGGAGTAAAAAGAAGTTAAACACTGAAA
This sequence comes from Candidatus Borrarchaeota archaeon, assembly GCA_016840645.1. Next base: position 5,155 of record JAEORY010000041.1, read on the forward strand.
AAGACTAAGAAGTGCAGTTCTGAGATCATAGATACAAATATCAGTTATAGGTTGCTCTGTATCATTATTTTTTCCGAGTTCTTGAGGTAGGAAGAATCCACATACAAATTGGGCGTATTTATTGAAGAATAGCGCTCTAATTTACGCTCCAGGTTTTCTAACGTCTTGTTTCCTAAGTCTTCATTAACCTTTGCATCCACCCAGAGCGTTGATCCTGTGAAAACATTTGGATCTATTATTCTCTTTTTTATGATTGGATTGCCTTGTTTTATGACATATTCGGCATGTGAAAACGCCTTTTCTAATAATTTGTACTCCTTAGAGGGATCATTGGCTTTTGGATCAAAATTATATACAACTACATCAGCAACGGCACCGATTCCTAAGTGACCTCTTTGTATATCGAGACCTAATGACTTCGCTTGGCTAGCACGAGTGATTATAGCAATTTCATGAAGTGAATATTCACGTTCAAGGTGTGGGAGTATCGCATTATTCTGAACATCAGGATGAAGCGTGTCGACTATCTCATCTCTAGCGAGTTTACTTATCAGCCAACTAATAACCTTCGGATAATCAGTCACTAGACCCATATTAGGATGATCTGTTGATAGCTGAACCTGCCAAGGATTAGTCACTTGCAACGCAATTTCAAGTCCTATGGTCCATTTTATGGCATCAATATAGTGTTCAGGAGAGAAATTAAGGGTAATTGCTCCAAAATTCCCTTCTAACTCGATATTATTGCTTATCCATCGACTATTTGCCATTTTTGCAAGATAATAGGTATAAGCACCATCTGGAAAAATAGCAGTTGATGTATGAAACGTAATTTGGCCAATATCAAGTTCAACCTGCTCATGCGTATTAACATAATCTACTATAGTTTGGCTTTTTGATTCAAAATTTTCCCAGTCCTGGCCTCCGTAACTGTGAAGTTGGGCATGAGCAATATGAATTAATTGATTACGGCGTACCTGACTGCTTTTTTCAATATCTTGAATAGATTCCAACGTTTCTATTGTTGTATCTATATTACCAGGACGCCCTGCCTGGTTTGGATGAATGTGTATAGAATGTGGCAAATTTAGCAATTCATTGACTCTTACAAGACCTGTAACAATATCAAGTGGATTTAAATCATAGCCTAAAATTTGTTTTTCGAGCGAATCTGTGTCTTTTCCCCAAGCCCACATTTCGGCCCCGCCAGGATTTGCTAGCTTTAATCCATATCCTTTAACTGATTTAAGAAGCCAAGAAAGATAAGCGGCACATTCTTCGATTCTATCCTTTTTTAGAAAATCCATCACATGAGAATCTGATCCAACAAGAACTAAAAATGCCTTATCAATAAAAGGGATATCTTGAAATTCTAAATGTGTGTGCCTTGCTAAGTGAGCGGCAACTGCAGCCTCAATGAATAGCGTATATCCTTGTTTAATATATTCTTGACCAATCTGAGAGGTTGTATAAAGAGGCTGTGAAGGTGGTTTTGTAAACATCCGTCCAAAATTTACAGTTTGAGAACTTATATGCGTATGAATATCTATCGCACCGGGCATGACAATCATATTCGATGCGTCTATGACTTCAGCGTCTGCAGATGCTTTTTCTACTATTTTCCGATCTTTAATTGAAATATCTAAAGTTTCTCCATTGATATTATTTATAGGATCATAAACATATCCGTTCTTAATTAGTATAGAATCTGCCATGTCAGTGTACCTACCTTCGGGGCTTTTACAGGAAGGAAAGCAAGAAAGCACCACAGCTTCAGCGTGGTGTTTATATAGTGTATAGGTCATACTCTTTATGAGTACCTACGGGGCGTAGGGATGTTAAGCCTGTGGAGATAAGACCTCCGTAACCCGCCAGGGAATCGAGTCTGTCGTTGAAGCAGGAAGCCTCAAAGCTTTAGCACGAGGTAGCTCACATGCTTGTGAGATGCTGTATGTCATCTGGCGATTCATCCGTCGATTCGATCGTTGCAGGAATATTCTTCAAAAGAGGAATTCCATTACTTTGAATTGAATTTCCCGTCGTCATATTAGCCCAGAGACCAACAGGAATTAATGCGATGCCTTCCTTAGTTTCTCCTGACTCTTTTACTTTCACAACTACTTCACCATATTTCGTACGTATCTTAACAGGTTTATTATTTTCTACACTTAATTTTTTCATATCTTCTGTGTGTAACAACACGATTGCGGCTTGATCGAAGTATTCTTTGCTTTCTTTATCGGAATCAGCACTTTTACCTTGCTCTATGGTTCGTACGGTGGTCAACAAAACATCAATCTCTGTTGTAATCATTTTGAAAAAACTCATTGTCAATCCCTCAATTATGGCAATAGGCTGTTAATCCTTTTTCGAGAAATTATTTTTCATTATCTTCGAGTATTATTTCTGCAATCCATTGCGCAGCTCTTCCAACAACACCAGGGCATTTATCAACATGCGCGCCAGCCTCTTCGAATTCTTTAAAATCTTGCGGATCATTCAAATTAAAAGAACGACCAAAAATTTTCTTTTGAATATCTTTGCAGATAACACTTCCATATTCATCTTCAAAGCGTTTATACAACTTTCTTGCTTTTTCATAAGCCTTGAGACGTTTACCTTCTGGATCACCTGCCTTGAAAGCTTGTAAATCACGACCATATTTTAAACTTAATGCCATTACGCCACCTGTTAATGCACCACAAACCGATCCCAGCAAGCCAATCCCTGCAGCAAGGCCAGAAGCAGATTTAAAGACAGTCTCATTTTCTAAATTAAAAGTATCTTGAATCGCTAATAACACGCATTGGGAACAGCCATAATATTCTTTTTCATATTTAAAGCCAAGATCATATGCTTGTTTAGTTTTGTTCATTTTTTTCCCTCTAATGTTTTCATCTTTACGCAGTTCCTACGTTTTCGCAATATAACATTTTCGTTTATTATTTAAAATGTTACATAAGAACTAATTATTGCATGAAATCCGCATTTGACGTAATTAACCATTAATGTTAATGATTAATTTTTCAACGAAATGAGATAAGTTTGCTAGAGATTTATTGCCAACAACTGCGAAATATGTTTATAAGGTGATGAATAATTCTAAAAATTATATCCCTAAGACGACTACTTTTAGTCTAGACGCTAAAATAAGAATGTAAATCGTATATTTATTTGATTTAGTCCCTCTTTTTTAAGAAGAAGACCGCCCCCTTAACTGGGGCGGTTAATTTGATGTCTCCGTTCACAACTTTTTTAACAATTTCATCCATGTATTTACCTCTGTGGGTATCACCTTTATCGTCCCTTACCTGTCATCCTTTCCCATCATCTGAGGCGTGGGACCTCTCAGGTTCAGTCTCATGTACAAGAACGTGCATCCTCGATGTAAGAGAAGCATACCGTTTTGCATTATATACACTTAATTAAAAAACTTATATAAATTCCACGAATTTTTATCATAAGAACTGATGGTCTTCAAAGAAGTTCATTCTAATGATATTTCTGTTTAGATTTAAGAAATAGGATAAAAAAATCCTCATTATTAAATTTGAGTTGAAGTAATTTGATTGAGAAAAAAGATTATTAAATAAAAAGGTTTTAGCAGTGCAACAGGAAATGATGACTGAAAATAGAAGAATTGAAAGAAGTAAATGGTTGAAATATCAAACATGGAGCATTTTATTCTCATTTTATACACACTATAATACCTGATTTGAAAAGAAAAAGGTAAACGCGAAGAGCTTATTTATCCATTACAGATGAGCTTAAATATCAGTATTAATAAAGATAAATAGTAAGAGGTTAGAAGAAATGGATGGTGTGGGACACATGGATGAAATTGTCAATAAAGTAATCAAAGGAGAAATTAAGTTTTACAGGGTTGAAGAACACGTTGGAAATGACGTTAATATAGCATCAGAAATTAGACGAAAAGTTTTAGAAAAGATGAGAGACATATCGCTAGAAAACATTGGAAAATACTCTATGGATATGAATTTAACGGCAAAAAGAAATATCGAAAATTCAATAGGCTGTGCACAAATTCCAATTGGCATTGCAGGTCCTCTAAAAGTCACTGGCGATTATACTGACGAAGAAGTCTATATACCTCTTGCCACTACTGAAGGTACACTCGTAGCGAGTACGAATAGAGGTTGTACTGCTATTACGCGAAGTGGAGGGGCGAAATCTAAAATTATTAGAGATGGAATTACACGTGCACCTGCTTTGAAAGTTCCTGACGTAAATCATGCCTATAAACTTATTAGCTGGGTACGCGAAAATCATCAAGAAATTGTAAAGGTGTTTGATGGTACTGATCCTTTCCTCAACTTAATAAATATCGAGCCATGGATAGTTGGAAGAACTGTTTTTCTCCGTTTTCGTGCCAATACTTATGACGCAATGGGTATGAATACCGTAACAAGAGGTGCTCGATTTGCTTGCGATTTCATAACTCAAGAACAGCCCTATGCCAAATTAATCAGTGAATCAGGGAATATGTGTGTAGATAAGAAACCCAGCGCAATTAATTGGATATTAGGACGAGGTAAAACTGCGATTTCAGAAGTTACTCTGAAGAAAGAAGTTGTAAAAGACGTATTAAAAACCACCCCTGAAAGTATCGCAGAACTTGCTTATCGAAAATTATTTTTGGGCGGAGCACAGGCATTATCTTTAGGATTTAATGCACATGTGGCGAATATTATTGCAGCCATCTTCTTAGCTACAGGTCAGGATGCAGCACATGTAACAGATTCAAGTATGTCTATTATCACTCCAGAGGTGACAGAAGACGGGGATCTATATATAGCTGTTACTATACCATCCCTTGAGACCGGAACATTTGGTGGAGGTACAGGGTTGCCAACTCAAAGTGAGGCACTTGCTATAATAGGATGTCAAGGTCCCGGTGATCCACCAGGAGCAATGGGAAAAAGGTTTGCAGAGATTGTCGCGGCAGCGGCACTGGCTGGAGATATAAGTTTGTTATCGGCACAGTCTGCACTTCATCTGACTGGCGCACATGAACGTCTTGGACGCGGACATGTCTAATTACGCACAAATTTCAATATTTGTTAGGGAATTTCCACATCTTTCCCTACAGTTATTGTAAATCCTCCGCATACATCTTTTAATGCCTCATAGCAGGAAAGGCCTTGTGACATTAATTGCCGAATCTTATCCTCTATTTCTTCTTGCTTTTTCACTTTTTCAAGAACTTGAACTGCTCTATTAGCTGGCACTATAACGACTCCGTCAGAATCAGCTACGACAATATCGCCTGGATTTACTAATACTCCGCCGCATTGGATTGGAACATTGATATCTCCAAGTACGGAACAATCACCAGCATTTGGAGTTACAGCACGAGCAAACACAGGAAACTGAATTTTTCTTATTTCAGCTACGTCTCTTATAGCACCATCGATGATTACAGCAGCGATTCCTCGAGATTTACAAGAAGTTGAAGCCAACCCACCCCAGATTGCCGTGTCTCTATGGCCCCTCACATCAATAATGAGTATATCGCCAGGCTCAGCATAATCGATAGCAGCAACAGGCGTCAAATAATCAGCGACCATAGTCCTTGCAGTAATAGCGGGACCAACAACCTTTTCTATAGGTACAACAGATTTGATTTCGCTATACATAGCTTGGCTTTTTTCCATTGCATCAGATAATAAAGCCGTTGGATATTTCGATAATCCATTGATTATATCTTTGGAAGGACGTTCAATTCTCTCAATGATCAAGAAATTACCTCCTCTTTTTCTCTTTTCAAAAATTGTTCTAAACACCAATATAGATTCTCAGTGAGTTAATAACTTTTAAAGTTAAGGTACTATTTACATAGATATTTGAAAATATTGTTGTTTTTTTCATCGAATTGGATACGCGCGTGTAGAAATATTTATAAATGAGAATAACCGTAACATCCAAGTATTACCCGCGCGCGGTGGAATTATTGGAAGATTTATCCAAACGAATGAATGATGGGCTCTCATGTCCTAGATGTGGGTATCAGATGAATATACTAAGCTCTCATGGCATTCAGAGATGTCCACGATGCGGTTTTTGGAAAAAACAAGTTAAACAACCAATGATGGATAAACATTAATTGAATTTGCTATATCAACGAAAGTAAAGAGATAAACGGTAGCCTCCACAAAAGTAAAGGAGTACGTAAGATTCCCACTGACGGCTGTTTCTTTAAAGACGATATACTTGTCGCGGTTCCATTGCATTGCCATATGCCGCTCGGCACAATGTTTTATAATGGCTTTACTGCCATTAATTATCACTAAACCGTTAGAAAGTGGCAAATATGGATTTTCATGGATATCTGACGGATTTAAAGTGATTAATGTGTTCTCTGCCAGACTGGGAGAATACATGATGCTATTTTCGGCAGGAAATTTGATTTCAACTGTGTTTTTCTTTTCAAGAAACATCTTGATAGTTATTGTTACACCAAATTCTCCCTTAGTATAATTAATTTGATAAGGACCGCCTTTCACTGTTACATGTAATGTAGGCACAGAGGCGAGTTTAGATTCTTCGATTGATGAAACCTTAGAAATGGTGTTCTTAGAAGGATCTACCTTTAACAGACTATCTTGATATCCTAATTTCACTTTCAATTCAGCAATTACATTATCCAGAGATTCTTGTGCCAAATCTGTCAGACGAACAGATTCTTTAACTTCACTCTCCCAAGGAAACCATCCAGTTGAATCTGATACCTCTGCAAGTAAGATTTGCTTCCAAATGTTGAGAAGCGTTTGCTCTTCATCTGAGACATCTATTCCTTTCGCTCTTGTTATCTTAAGTAATGATTCAGCTACTAGCGCTTTTTGTCGTGCGCGATATGTATACGCTCGAATAAAGGCATCATCTTCATAACGAGCGCTATTATTACCCATCCATAGCCAAACCCCTTCATTTTTCCTCATTTTCCAAGTTGCTTCTGGGATGACTGGGATTTTTTCTCGTTCAACGTTCTTTTCTCGTAACATGGCAACAAATTCACTGATAAAAACAAAATGATATTCTGTTTCAATTTTTCTCAATTTTTTTTCGTGGTTTTGTTCTTTTGAAGAATCGTATCGAAAATTGTTCTCATAAGCGAAGGTATTAGCAGTTTCTCCATCAGAGGCATAAGCCCAGTGGTAGTCTATACCATTAACATGTCCATCCTTTTTGTGAAGAAGCACATTTAACAGTCGTTTATCAGAACCAAGAGACTGTGACGAGTTATCTTCTAAATAAAAAAGTGGTGAGTTCATTTTCATTCTATTCGGAAGATAATAATACCATGGATCGCTCGATACAACTACGGTGTTGTAATCATAGGTATTAAGCAGTCCAGCATATCCAGGTGTCCACTGGCTCTCTTGTGCAAAAAATACTCCAGAACGAACGAGATCTGAAGAATCAAGTATTGTGTCTGAAATTTCTATTGATTTTGCCATATCTGTTCGTGGATACGCTACTAACAACTGCTCAGAGTAATGACTCACTATAAGTTCTATTTGTCCTTCATTCACCAGATTCTTTAGAAGATCTAATAATTGAGGGTATTTGTGATATAAAATTTCGAGCATGTAGCCACTTAGTTCAATATTACATCTCCAAGTGCTATGGCAGTCATACATTTTAAGGAGCGGGTAAAACGAGTTCTCAATAATACGATTTTCAATCGTGGTCGATCCTGGAACAAATTGAACATTGAAGTGGTAAAGTGCCATAGTATATTTCTGATAACCTGAGATAGAATCAACATGAATACTGAGAGGGATGCTTTCCTCAAATGAAGAAGGCGATTTATACAATCTCAAAGAAATTGTATAAACTCCATTTCGTTCAGGTGTCCAAAAGAATGAGACATTTATTGTTTGAAAATTCGCTACTGAAATCTTTTCAGTTTGATTTTGAGTCTCATTTACCATGAGTGAGACATAAAAAGAACGAAGACCAGTTCCAAGATATTGTACACTTCCTTCAATCTTTAGACGATTGCCCATATGAACTTTTTTTGGTTTAATTACACGTAAATCAGTTATTCTAGCAGAAGCATCTGAGAGATGTGTTGAAAATATCGGTATTGTAAACAAAATGACTAAAAAGAAGAGAAAGATTGTCTTTTTTTTTGTTAATTTCCGCATGTACCATATACACCCATACTTAGCATAAATAAAATAACTAAAATATACAAGGAAGGCCTTGTTCATAATTTTTTGAAACAATGCATTAAACAATCAAATGTGGATAGACATTGATTGAATTTGCAATATAAATGAAATTGAAGTAGAATATGTCTTCTACGAACGTGAATGAATAAGTAAGATTCCCACTGACGGCTGTTTCTTTAAAGACGATATACTTGTCGCGGTTCCATTGCATTGCCATATGACGTTCGGCACAATGTTTTATAATGGCTTTACTGCCATTAATTATCACTAAACCGTTAGAAAGTGGCAAATATGGATTTTCATGGATATCTGACGGATTTAAAGTGATTAATGTGTTCTCTGCTAGACTAGGAGAGTACATGATGCTATTTTCGGCAGGAAATTTGATTTCAACCGTACTTTTCTCTTCAAGAAACATCTTGATATTGATTGTTACACCAAATTCTCCCTTAGTGTAATTAATTTGATAAGGACCGCCTTTAATTTTAATGTTTAGATTAGGAGCTGATGTAGGTTCCGGGGAAATAATTGATGAAACCTTAGAAATGGTGTTCTTAGAAGGATCTACCTTTAACAGACTATCTTGATATCCTAATTTCACTTTCAATTCAGCAATTACATTATCTAACAATGTGAGAGCGGAGTCTATAAGCTTAATAGATTCTTTAACCTCAATCTCCCATGGAAACCATCCGGTTGAATCTGACACCTCTGCAAGTAAGATTTGCTTCCAAATGTTGAGAAGCGTTTGCTCTTCATCTGAGATATCTATTCCCTTCTCACTGGTCTTCTTAAGCAGCGTTTCAGCAACTAGTGCTTCTTGTCGTGCCTGATAAGTATATGCTCTTACAAAGGCATCATCTTCATAATCAGCTATATTATTACCCATCCAGCGCCAAACGCCTTTGCATTTCTTCATGTCCCAAGTTGCTTCCGGAATTTTTGGAATTCTTTCAGGCGCGGTCATCTCATTTAACATTGTTACAACTTCGCTTATGAATGCAAAATAGCATCCTTCTGCTTCAAATTTTTTCAATTTTTTTTCATGTGCTTGTTCTCTTGATGAATCGTAGCGAAAGTCATTATTGTAAGCATAAGTATTGGCAAATTCTCCATCATACGCCCATGACCAACGAAATTCTATATCATTGATAAATTTGGGTTTTGTAAAAAGAAGCACATTTAATTGCCTTGCATCAGCACTAAGAGACTGTGTTGAGTTATCCTCTAAGAAGTAAAGTGGAGATCGTATTTTCATTCTATGATGTAAGTAATAATACCATGGATCACTTGCTACGACGACAGTATCATAGTCATAAGAATTAAGCAGTCCAGCATATCCAGGTGTCCACTGACTTTCTTGTGCAAAAAATAATCCAGAGCGAACGAGATCTAAAGAATCAAGCAGTGCATCTGAAATCTCTATTGATTTTACCATATCAATTCGAGGATACGCCACCAAAAACTGCTCAGAGTAATGACTTACTATAAGTTCGATTTTCCCTTCGCTCATAAGAAACTTGAGGAGATCTAATATTTGGGGGTATCTTTGATGCAACAGTTCGAGCATATAACCACTTAGCTCAATATTACATCTCCACGTGCTATGGCGTTGATACATTTTGAGGAGCGGATAAAACGATTCTTCTATAACTCGATTTTCGATGGCAGTTGATCCTGGAACATATTGAACATTAAAGTGATACAAGGCCATAGTATATTTCTGATGACCTTTGATGGAATCCAC
>JAEORY010000042.1 GCA_016840645.1 Candidatus Borrarchaeota archaeon
CAAGCTGGATTGCTCGGTGGATTGCAAGCAGAACAAGCTGCAAGATTAGGTCAACTTGGACAGATTGGATTACAACAACAAGCTCTACAACAAGCAGCGTTGGATGTTCCGTATCTAGAGTTCCAAAGAGCTTTGGGTTATGGGCCTCAACAGATTGGTTTATTAGGTCAAGCTCTTTCTCCAACTACTGCTGGTCAAAAGCAAAAACAAGAGGTTAAGGCTGGAGACATACTAGGGTCTGCTGCTCAACTTGCTGGAGCTGGATTAATGGGAGGAGCTTTTAGTGCGGGTGGTGTTTTTGCATCAGACGAAAGATTAAAGGACAACATAGAATATATTGGTAAGTCTAAAGATGGTCACAAAATATATACTTGGGAATGGAACGACATTGCTAAAAAGCTAGGAGTTGACACACCAACAATCGGTGTTCTTGCTCAAGAAGTAATGAAGTATATGCCTGAAGCTGTCATGAAAGACGAGAACGGATATTACAGAGTTAATTACGGAGTTTTATAAATGGCAATAAACTCATTAGTAAATATGCAACAGATGTTTGGATCACCAACGCCTGATCCTTATGGTGTAACACAAAGACTACAAACCGGCTTAGGTCAACAGCGAGCACAAATATCTAGTAACATTGCACAAGATAATGCAAATAAAATATCAGAAAAATCAGACAAAAATTATCAATTAGGCTTAATGTTATACGCATTGGGTGGTGCATTGAGAGGTGATAAGAACTTTGTTGAAAACACAATACAACTTCAACAAATGCGAAAAAGCGAAAAAAAAGAAGAAGAAAAAGAAAAAGCTTGGGAGAAAGCTCTTAAAAACTTAGAGGGAAGAGTAGACCCAAGCTTAATGCAATTAGCAGAAGTGGTTGGTTATGAAGAAGGAGCTACTTTGGTTGCAAAAGGTTTAGAAGATCAAAAACCATTTGAAGGTACTGGATTAACTAATCAATATTTAAATATATTAGAAGAAGGTAAAAATAATCCAGATCTTAGAAGATCTACTCAATATAAAGTTGCTTACAACGCTTTGACAACCCCAAAAACAGAAACTTATCTTAATGAGTTTGGGCAACAAGTAAGAAGAGAAATTCCTTCTGTAGCTCAACCAGGTGTGTATCCACCACCAATAAGTTTTGATACACCACCAGCAGAACCAGATGCTATTCCAAAACCAACTGATGAAGATACAGTTTTACAAATTTCACCAGAAAGAAGAAAAGAATTACAAACACAACTTGATACTTCACAAAGCGTTTTAGAAAGATTAGATAGCCTTGACAGGGTTATTGAAGAATACGACCCAGGTGTCTTTACTCTTGGAACAGAAAGAGCAATAGTTGGCGGCTCTTATAACGATTTACTGTTGGTATTGAAAGATTACGCAAGACTTGGTGTTTTAGCTGGGCCAGATTTAGATTTATTAAATAATTGGGTGGGCGATCCAATGGGTATTTACCAAAATATTTTTGTAGGAGGGGCTGAAGGCACAAAAGAACAAACAGCTCAACTAAGGGCTGCAATACGTAGAGGAGAAGAAAAGCTTAAAAAACAAATGGGTTTAGCAGTAGAAACACCGCAAGGCACAAAAACACAACAAAATGTTTATCTTAATGGTAGACAATTAATTCTTAATAGCGAGGGTACTGGTTGGATTTATAAAGATACAGGTGAGCCAGCACAATAAATTATGGCAGAACAAACACTTCCACCATTACCACAAGGAGCAACAACCACACCCCCACTTCCATCTGGTACTTTAAATTTTGAAAGTTTAGATAAAAAAACAGGTGCTCCAAAAAAAATAAGAGCAACTGTTTCTGCATATAAAAAACCAGAAGATAAATTAAATCTTATTAAAAAATATTATCCAGATGCTATACCTTTTGGCTCTGATAATTATGTATTTACCAATCCAAAAACAAAAAGACCTACTTTGTTTAATCCTGGTGGATTTGATGTTGGAGATGTTTTTGAATATGGAAGAATAGGTGCTGAATTAATAGGAGCTGGTTTTGGTGGTGTAGCTGGTGGTGTTGCAACAACACCTACTGTTGCCGGAATTCCTTTAGGGGTAGCTGGAGGAGCTGCTACTGGTTCTGTTGTTGCGGGAGAAACTTACGATGCAGCTTTAAGATATTTTTTTGGAGAAGGTGCAGAAGATGAAAGAACTTTAGGAGAATATGCTGGAGATGTAGCCCTACAAGGAACTATAGAGGCATTATCGCCATTTCCAATTGCTAAGGGTACAGAAGTGTTAAGAAAAGCAGCAAAAGAAGTTTTTACTGACCCTAGTGCTAAAGCAATGTATCAATCGGCAAAAAATTTAGATTTAAAAGATCTACCACTTGGAGTTGTAACAGGGCCTAAAGTTGCAAGAACTGAAGGTGGATTATCTCAAACGGTGGGTGGTTCTGCTGTAGTTAAATCGTATGCAGAATCTTTAGATCAATTAAATACAGCTATATCAAATTTAACTGATACAGGTAGAGAACTTTCAGAAGAAAAAGCTGGAGATATTATATTAGATGCTTCATTAAAATTTGAAGATGCTTGGAAAACACAAACAAGCGATTTATACAATTCTTTGACAGCTCAAATGCCTTTTAATAAACGCTTTAATTTGCCAAATACTAAAAAAGCAATGAATGAAAATCTTGCTCGTTTTACAGAACCAGGGTTATCAGAATTGTTTGGCCCCACTATGTCTAGCAAGTTAATTAATATTTTTCCAGACCCAGCAAAACCACAATTAAGATATGTTGATATCGCAAACTTAAGAACTGAAATAGGCAAAAGATTAAAAGGAACTTTTGTTGTAGGAACATCTCCAGAAGTAGGAGAGATGAAAAGTTTATATGGCGCATTAACAGATGATATGTATAACTCAGCAAAACAAATGGGTGGAGATGTTTTTGCAACCGCTAAAATTGCAAATGATACTTATAAACAAGGAAAAGAAATTATAGATAAACAGATATTACCTATAACCACACAAGCTAAAAAAGATTTTATACCTTCAGAAAAAATTTATACTAAATTGCAAACCAATTTAAAAACAGAACCAAGTAGAGCAAATCAATTTTTAGGAAATGTATTTAATAAAAGTTTAGGAAATGAAGACCAATTAAAATTATTGGGTGAAAAACAGTTTTATGAATTAACAAGAGATGCAGCTGGTGATTTTAGTCCTAGCAAAACAATTACTGGTTTAAATAAATTAAAATCTAAAACAGGGGAATTGCCAGCAACAATACAACAACTTGGATCAAAAGTAGATGATGTAGAACAACTATCACAAGGTTTTAAAAATGCTAATAAATTTGTTAATTTTTCAAATACTGGATATGCAAATGCTATAAGAGAATTTACCACAGCTTTAGGCTTGGGGGGTGCTGGTGGATTTTTAACTGGTGATATAGCTACAGGAGCTGGACTTGCTTTAAGTACTTATATGACACCAAAAATACTTTCTACTGCTTTAACAAATCCAGTTACTAAAGCTTCATTTAAAAACTGGGCTGTAAGAGGAGATTTACCTTTAGATGCAAAAGTTTCTGTATTAACAGCCATAGGATTAAGTGGGCCACAAGCTCAATCTCTAATAGAGGAACAATATAAAGAATAAACCATGTCGAGAACCACAGAGAGGGTTGGTCGTTCAGGTGAATATTTCGTAGCAGCACTTCTCTCTCAAATCTCAGATACCGTACTTATCGTTCCTCACTCAGCAGAAGCTGACGTACTGTTTCAATACAACAACACACTTTACAAAGTCCAAGTCAAAACCAAAACAAAGATAGAAAAGCACAGAGCAAACTGGCGGTTTGATATGCGTAGAGGATCTCACACTAAGAACCGTAGTTACGAGAACGGTGCAATAGACATCTTTGCCTTTGTCTCACTAGAACACATGAACGTGGTATTTCGTAAAGCAGACGATACCCACAGCGTTACGATTAAAGACGAAGAAATGAAAAATAACAAACCTATAGAAAACGTCTTACAACTACTTGGATCTTTAAACTAAGCACCAATACGCACCAATAAAGTCCCAAATACCCCTGAAACATTAGTGAATATACGGTTACGAAAAAAGTAGACAGATTAGGAATAAGTGTGTAATATGTTCATTGTAGTTAATTAAAACACACTTTAGTTCACTACAATGTTAATAACAACGGAGAGAAAAATGACATATAAAATTAGACTTAACCCAAAAGCAGTTGTAAAAAAATCAAATTGCTTGAAGTTTAAAATTTCACTAGAAGAATTAATAGAAACAGGCAATCAATGGCTGTTCTGGTATCTAACTGAATTATCAGTTGATCAGTTACTTAATTTTAAAACAAACAAAACCTACACTATTCAACCTCATTCAATGAACACATGGTGGATAAAAATTGAAAAACAGGAGGCGGCATAGGCCGCTTCAGCAACGGAGAGAAAAATGAAAGACATGAGAAGAAAACGATTCCCACAGTTACATAACTTCTTATATCAAATGGCTTACTGTTTATTGATGTTAGGATTTATGTTCTTATTTCTTTTTCAATTAGGGGCTTAACATGGAAACTATAACGAGAGATAAGCAAGTTCGTGGCTTACATCTCAGAGAGTTCCAATACAGCAAATCTTTTTACTTGGATTACACAATAGATGGTAAAAGACGAAAGGTTAAGCTTGGCGAACTCACTGATAACTTTGGATGGAATGAGGCACGATACAAAGCGATAGAAACACGCAGTCAACCACAAGACCAACCAAAGCCACAGAAACTTAATATAAGCGATGTTTGGTCATTATGGAGGTCGGACATAGGTTTACAAAAAAAGTCTCATAAACACGACTTACAGATGTATAACGGGGTTATTTATCCATACTTTAAAGATAAGGATATTAGAACCATAAAATACTCTGATTTGAGATCCTTACATACTGACCTTACTAACAACAATGGTGCTTATCGTGCTAATGCAATTTTGCGTTTATTAAGAACATTATTTAACTACATGGAATCCGTTGGCGAGCTAACTCCAAACCCATTCCCCAAGAAGTTTCGCATGAACAAGGAGAACAAAAGAGTGCGTTACTTATCAAAAGAGGAGTTAGCTCGTTTAACAAACGTATTAAATGAACAAGCACCATTTAAACCCAAACACACAACTTTAATTTGGTTGTTGTTGTTTACTGGTGCGAGGATTGGTGAGTTGTTAAAAGCCAACTGGTCTGACTTGGAGGACAATGTTATAACACTTACAGAGCACAAGACAGATCACAAAGGCGAAGATCGTAAAATCTTTTTATCTAATCAGGCCATGCAGTTGATAAACAATCTGCCCAGAGATGGTGAAAAGATAATAGGTTTTACATCATCACCGCAAAGGTGGTGGAAGCGAATATTAAAAGAAGCAGAAATTTTTAATTTCCGCTTCCATGATTTGAGACACACCTTTAGTAGCCAAATGGTAAGCAACGGATTTACTTTAGAAGAAGTTGCCGGACTGTTGGGTCATTCCAGTACAGAAACTACAAAGCGTTACGCACATCTAATGCAAGATGCTAACCAACAAAACGCACAAAAGAATTCAGATAACATTAGCAAAATGATTATGGGAGGTGTGCAATGACTGAATTTAAAGATGCAGTAGAAAAGCAAAAAGGTTTGCAAGCTTATGAAGAGTGGGCAGAGCAAATACGCTACATACACTCTGATGGTTGGGATAATACCAGAACTGTCGTTTACAACGATGGGACTAGAAAACTTTACAATATAAAAACAAATCAGTTAATCTACGAAAAACCCAGAAACAAACGCAGAAGAGATTTAATTAACTCTAATGCTTTTTCTAGGTTTTTAGAAAAGATTGGCTTTTATGGAGAGAAAAATGAAACAGGAACTTGAACGTATACACAAAAGGTTGGATGAATTCTTAGCGCATACTGATGCTACAAACGTACCAGTAGATCAAATTGAATACGCTAGGGTAATTGGTGAAGCAAAGGATCGCTTAGGCGATGTAATACTGGAGATGAAAAATGGGTAAATACAAAGTAATGGTTATAGCCAATTCGTTAAACGATATTTTAACAGTACACAGCTTGGTTAAAGATCTACAAGAAGGCAAAGAAGTTCTGTTAAAAGATGGTTATTGTTTAGAAAAAGACATTACCATTGGTTTAAATATAGAGAAAGCGACATGATAAGTAAGAATTATAATTATTCTTTCTATTATAAATCTGACTTATATGATGAAGAAGTTAGATATAGATGGAAGAAAGAATACGAACATGAAGCTAACCATCATAAAACTTACAAGCCCAAGCTAAGTCATTTGGAAATCATTAGCGAAGTTCCAAAAGAACTAAGAGCTGAGATAAGAAAGGAAATCTACGAAGATATTATGCAAGCAGAGCACTAGATAATAGTGCTTCTGTGTCCATTGACAGCAAATATCTGCTTGGCTGTTTCGAAATCGATACCGTACTCCTCAGCGAGTGCGGTTATCTTTTGTCTTGAAGTATGCTTCTTCCAGTTTTCAATATTAATTAATTTTCTAACTGTCGTTGGATACTCTTGCCAATGTGTGATTTGCTCTTGCGTTCTGCCACAGTATTTGCATTGGTTACTACCACCAAACGACGTACTGCCACACAGATTAACGCAAGGGTTATCTGCCAATGAAGTTGTATAGCCTTTGTGCATACTCATTTGTTTAAATGTGCTCATCTATACCTCCTTTTCTATTTGAAGTTCAAGTTCTAGGTAATGTATTGCTTTTTGTATATCTTCTTTTGCAGAACCTTTATTACCGGCTCGCAAGATATATTTAATTGCATTGGATTTGCACCAGGACAAATCTAATTTTTGTATTAGTTCTGCTGGTTGTACAGTTTGTTTAGTGTAGTGATCCCCTCCAACTTGGACATCCGTTGGTTTTTTGTCTCCCCACTCTGAAAGCGATCTGCCTTCTGTAATGTCATTCACTTTTTTGTTCATGTTCATTTTCATTCACAAACACTATTGCATTATCCTTACTTTTATAATTAGATACAACAGACTTTTGTTTTATTCTTTTCATAATAATTAATTTCTAGTAATTATTAATAATTTATTGACATTACAGATTATGCCACTAGGATATGCAAACAAACTTCTTAGGAGAAGACATGGAAGAAGATAAATACATAACAAGAGGAGAAGCAGCAAATTTGTTAGGTATCAGTAAAGGAACTTTAAGCAATTGGAAGTTAGCAAAGAAAGGGCCACCATTCTATAAAAGAGAAGATACCAAACGAGTTTTTTATAAGCTATCCGATGTTGAAGAATACAGAAGTAGAAATCTTAAACTGTACCAACCGTAGATAAAGGAGTTAAAGGAGAGAGAGTTGAGTCATAGTGTAATAAGCCCATCATCTTACGAGCGTTGGTATAACTGCCCCGCTTCTGTTTACCTTACCAGTATTTCAGAAGAACAACCTGTCAACGTGGCAGCTTTGCGAGGAACAATAAACCACGAGGCAGCTGAATCGTTTTTATACGGTAGAAGTAAGCCAGAAGATTTTTTAGGGACAGTACACAAAGTCTACGGTCATAAAATTATTATTGAACAAGAAGACTTAGACATCATACAAACTTACACAGATTACATACAGAAACGCTTAGAAGAAACGGGCGGTGAACTGTATTTAGAGCGCAAGTACAAATCAAGCGATGAAATACATCCTGAATTATTTGGTACTGCGGATGCAACAATCATTTATGGCAACAACATAGAAGTTATAGATCTTAAGACAGGTAAATGGAAGGTAGAACCTGACAGTTACCAACTGAGAATCTATATGCTCTTGTGCCTTGAAGAGTTTGGATCGGAAAAAACTGAAGATGTAATAACTACGATAGTACAACCTAAAGTTAATCCTAAGATTAGTTCAAAGAAACACGATCTAATGGATTTATTACATTGGGGTCTTAACGATCTAAAAGAAGCAGCACATCGCTGTTTTGAACCCGAACCTGAACCTTGTGCTGGCGATTGGTGTCGCTTTTGTCCAGCAAAAGAGTTTGTGTGTCCAATATATAACAACGGAGTCAATAATGAATGATGAAGTGAAACAAGAAAATGCAGAAGAAGAATACGTTCAGTTTGGAGATGGGCCTAAATTATTTGTATCTGACATGTCAGACGAAGCTAGGCAAATCTTTGAAGAGCGTAAAATTTTTGTGCAAAACAAAGAGGCGTTAGTTGCACAAGCTAACGTAGAAATTAGAAGAGTTGATTACTCTATTATCGGTTGTGAGGTTACTTTAAAAAACCTCTTAGATAGTGAAACCGAAGATAGCGTAATTGAAGTTGAAGAATAGGAGAGATTATGGCTTTTAAATTAAGCGATATAAAAAAGAAGATTGAGAAAAAAGCACCTCGTATCTTGATACATGCTACAGCCGGTATAGGTAAAACTACATTAGCAGCATCAATACCTGGTGTAATCTTCATACAAACCGAAGATGGTTTAGCTGGAGTGAGTGATGTACCTCATTTCCCTTTGGCTAAATCTTATGACGATGTTATGTCAGCTCTGCATGAGTTAGCTAACAATGAGACTGAATTTAAAGCCTTGGCAGTGGATTCAGTTGACTGGTTAGAGAGCCTCATCTGGGCAAAGGTTTGTGAGAATGAAAAGGTAGATTCCATAGACAACATTGCTTATGGCAAGGGCTACAAGTTAGCCATATTGTTGTGGGAAAAATACATTGATTATCTCAATCAACTTAGAAACGAAAAGAACATGATTATCATGCAATTGGCTCATACGAGTATCAAAACTTTTTATCCACCTGACGGTGAAAGTTATGATCGTTATGAGATTGCTTTGCACAAGTCAGCTTCAGCGAAGCTACAAGAGCATAGCGATATTGTTTTGTTTGGTAACTATGATGTGAACCTGGTGAAGTCTCAAGGCAAGATGGGCAAGCAAGAAAAGCGAGCTGTATCTAGTGGCGAGAGAAAACTATGGACACAAGAAAAGCCAGCATGGTTGGCTAAAAATAGATATGGCATGGAAGAGTGCATAGACTTCTCTTTCCAAGCCATTGTTGATGCAATGAAAAAAGGAGATGGAAAATGAGTGATGTAAAAGATTACTTTGAAGGTGGATTGACCACCGAAGGTTTGGAAAAAAAGACCTATGATAGTGGGCCTGTCCCAGAGGGTAAGTATGAAGGCAAGATTGTAAATGCATCTGCCGAAATCAATCCCGATTCATGGTCTGATGGTGAACATCTTAAACTTGAGTTTGAGATAACTAGCGAATCTAGTAAAGGCAGACACTTGTGGAAAACAATTACTTTAGTTGACGAAGATCCAAAACGTGTTGAATGGGGTAAAGAAAGTATCATGCTTTTGATGAGCGCAGCCGGTGTCGGTTCTCTTACTACCTTTGACCAATTGATAGGCAAAGTGGTTGGTTTTACTGTTGAAGTTAATGAAAACGGTTATAACAACGTAAAGTACTGGAGTGTGGCAAGGGGTGAATCACCAAAATCCGAAAAACCGGTAGAAAATGACTCTGATAAGAACCCTTGGGACTAATCAGAGACACCAGACCGTCAGCTTGTGGCATCTGCTTTCGTGGATGCCGAGGGCTGATTTATAAAGACCCAAAAGATGAAAACGCAAAAGCAATAGGAGCATGTAGTATGGAACACTTAGAACTACTAAAAGAAGGAGAGCGAGGAGAATTGCAAACAAATCAAGCATATATAGTCCATGACGATTGTAAGGACTATGCGATTGAGCAAGCTAAACCTTTTATAAAAGAACACGGCCCACACCTTAACAAGTGGGATAAACAAACAGTCTCTAAATTTATTTCTTTAATAATTAAGGCTTACAAAACAAAAGAAAACCAAGTACCGTTTTAAATGAAAGACGTAGAAGATTACTTTAAAGGTGGTCTTAGTCTTTCTGAAAATATTAGTTTTCCGAACACAGGCAACGACATCGTTGACTTAGTTCGGGAGATGAATAGCAACGGACTGCGAGTAGACTACATAGACACAACGGGTGAACTACAGCGAGTGCCTGTAATTAATACCGTTGGATCAAGGGGAGACAGATCAGGAGAGCGTTCTGGTTATTACGTTTTTAATCAAACCAATGAGCTAATGGTTTGTGTTTACGGTAACTGGAGAGCGAATCTAAACTGGAAATGGTCTAATAAAGCTGTATCAAGGCTCACACCATCACAGCAAGCTGAACTGTCCCGACAAGTGCAAATGGCTAATGAAAGGGCCAAAGCCAATCGTAAGGAAAGGCAACAAGAGGTAGCCAAAGAATGTACTGAAAGATTTGATAAAGGACATGAGCTTGTCAAGGAACATAAATATTTAGTCTCCAAAAAAATAAAAAATATAGGGTTAAAAGTAAACAACAGAAATGAGCTGTTGATTCCGATTCGCAGTATATCAGGAGACATCATTTCATTACAGACAATTTCACCAACTGGCACGAAAAAGTTTGCTAGTTGTAGCAAAGTTAAGGGTGGTTTGTTTCTTATCAACTGCGATCACAACTCTTTAGCTAACTTGCAAGAACTTTATATTGCCGAAGGCTATGCAACCGCAGTCAGTATTGCTGAAGCTACCGATAAACCAGTAGCGGTAGTCTTTGCAGCTCCATTTGCTATGGAGGCTTGCACAGAGCTTAGAAAGGTTACACAGGCTAAGTTAATCATGGCATTGGATAACGACAGCAACGGTGTAGGGCAGAAATGCGCTAACGAGGTCGCACAATCCGTAGGCAACACCGTAACACGCATACCGCCAGAGAAAGGCGATTGGAATGATGCTTACTTAGCACATGGTTTAGAACATATTAAGAATGAATTAGAACAGAGGGCTGTCATAGGTATCCGTCAGTTTGCAGTTCGTGATCTCTCCTCCTCTCCTCCAGATCGTGAATGGTTAATAGACGGTTTAATTCCTATGGCAGTTCCTGGCATGTTAGCAGCGGTGGGTGGTATCGGTAAGAGTATGGAGATGCTCAAACTAGCAATGGCTTGCATAAGTGGTGGAATGTGGATGGGTAAACAGGTTACACAGCGAGGGAATGTTGTTTATATCGGAGCTGAAGATGATAGAAATGAGCTGTGGAGGCGTTTAACCATTGTAGATCCTGATAACACAAGGAAAGATGCACTCAATGATTTGTATTGTGTGACTGTTCCTGACCTACCACAACCAATTACGTTGGTTAAAGAAGACAACAATGGATTAGGGCTTACACCGTTCGCACTTGAGTTATTAGAAGAAATAAAGTCCTACAATCCGGTATTGGTCGTATTTGACCCTCTACAAGCGATGATAAGCGCTCCAGTTAACTCCAATGAGGTGGGACAAGTCTGGGGGCAGTTTTGTGCCTCTATGGCTTCTAAATTAGCTTGTAGCGTTATATCTGTGCATCACATGAGTAAGATTGCTTTAGGTAGATCTGATGACACATTTAGTTATCGAAGCAGCATCAGAGGGGCCTCATCATTAACCGATTCAGTTAGGTGGGCTGCAATTATGCATCATGCACCTGAAAAAGAAGCGCAGTTTGTGTGTGCTAGATATGGAGTTGATTACGATCCAAACAGATTGGTACGTTTTGCTATGGTTAAATCCAATTCGCAAACGGACATGAGAACCAAAACTTTGTTTAGACGAGATGCAGTTTTGGAGTTATTAGAAGAAACTCGCAATGAATTTGTGAGTGGTAATCCCTGGGAGGAAGAATGAGCAAAGGTAGCGAATACAGACCATACAATAAAAAGAAATTTGACCAAGAATATGATCGAATATTTAAGAAGAAAGAACCCGAAAAGAAGGATAAGAAGCATTAGTTTAATGCACAATCCTTGTCGATTGATGCACAAGAAATGTGATTTAATGCACAAGGATTGTGCTTATATCCTATTAACTACTTATACTACATTATGCCTTGCTCCCGCCGTAGGCGGGGAGCAAGCATAGCGAGGGCGAATATGGAGTATAAGTGGATGGTGTTTGGGGATATAGCGAGGGAGGAGAACTCTGCTTTGGTGAGTGTGGAGTGTGTAGCGAGGTACTCTGATTTTAGGGTGGTGAAGCGAGCGTTGTGGAAGGACTGGTTCAAAGCGAGGGTGGGGAGAACGGATTTAACAGCAGCGGACAAGTTGGTGCTCTGGGCGATGGTGGATCGATGGCGATTGGCGAGCTGGAGTGTGAGGGATAGTATTACTTACATAGCAAAGGCTACGGGGACTCATAGAAATACTGTGAAGAATAGTGTAGATAGATTAATAGAAAAGAATATAATAGTTTACACAGCGGAAGATGCGTTGAGGAGACCAAAGGCGGGAGAACGTACACATTTTCTGTTGGTTGGTTTAGGATATGTGTTAATTAATGGAGATAACTACAAAGAAAATGACTGAAAAGAAGCCTAAACGTGCTGGAAGAAAGCGTATTAACTTGGATTTAGAGCAAGTTGAGCAATTAGCAGCTCAAGGTCTTGGAACGACTCAGATTGCCCGTGCTATGGGGGTTTCGTGGAATACCATAGATCGCAGTCGTAAGCGTTCAGGTGATTTTGAAGATGCTTTAAAAAGGGGACAAGCAAAAGGATTGGCAGAGATAACCAATTCTCTTTTCTCTTCAGCTCAAAGCGGAAACGTGACCGCACAGATTTTTTACCTCAAGAACCGAGATACCCAGAACTGGCAAGACCGAGTTGAAACCAATCACACACTTTCCATAGGATCTGCATTGGATAATGCAAGGTTACGCACCAGTAATGCACCAGCGAATATTATCGAAGGCGAGAAAGTGCCTGATGTAAGGCTTTCCGCATTTCGACAGACAGATAAAAAATCAGACGATCCCCAAAAAGACGAATGAAACATTGTCACCCATCTCCCTTAGATGTTTCTGGTTGTAAAATGTCTTTCCTCTATCTCTCCAGAGTTTTAAATTTTGCAACCACCCCCCCCAATTTTTGTCGGCGGGGGCTAAGATTTTGTAAGCTATGAACTAAATTTTTTATGAATTTCTACGAGTACCTTTTGAGAAACCAAAATCGTGATGATAAAACAGGAGACTTTGCTAAACATGTTATTGCCGACTGTAACTATCCATCTGACAAACCTTTCTTGGATCAACTCAAATACTTGGAAGAACAAGAAGCACCCCCCGCAGCTATTCTTTCCCTCGCAGACACCTATAAATCTTTTTTAAATAAAAAATGAAATACAGTCCAAAACAAGAAGAAGAATTAATGTCCGATATATGGACAGGCAACATTAAAGATAATCCACTAAACTTTGTTAGATACGTTTTCCCCTGGGGTCAAGAAGGCACCCCCCTCGAAGAGTTTACCGGCCCTCGCAAGTGGCAAGAAAAAATTTTAGTAGATTTAACAAACCACATACAAAAGAACGCTGGCAAGCTAGACCCCAATATGTTTCGCTTGGCAGTTGCATCAGGTCGTGGAATAGGTAAGTCTGCTTTAGTCGCATGGATTATATTATGGATGTTATCCACTCGCCTTGGATCAACGGTTATCGTAACTGCCAACACCGAACAACAGCTACGCTCAAGAACATGGGCGGAACTCGGTAAGTGGCTGACCCTCGCTATCAACGGACATTGGTTTCACAAGACCGCTACTACGCTCAAACCCGTAGATTGGTTTGAAGCAAGCTTGAAAAAGGATCTACAAATAGATACAGGATACTATTACGGACAAGCGCAACTCTGGTCGGAAGAAAACCCCGATGCGTTTGCCGGAGTACACAGTAACTATGGCGTTTGCTTAATTATGGATGAGGCTTCAGGTATACCAGCACCTATCTATTCGGTAGCTGAAGGTTTCTTCTCAGAACCTACCGAAAATCGTTTCTGGTTTACCTTTTCCAACCCCAGAAGAAATACCGGCCCTTTCTATGATAGCTTCCACAGCTCCAAAGCTTTTTGGAATACCGAGCAGATAGACTCTCGTAATGTTGAGGGAACGGATACCAAAGTGTTCCAACAGATGATTGAGCAATATGGCGAAGACTCTACGGTATCTAGGGTTGAGGTTATGGGCGAGTTTCCACAGTCGGATGACGATACTGTTATACCGTTGGATTTAGTCAGAGCAGCGATTGATAGAGACGTTGCGCTTACGACTGAGCAAGCGATTGTGTGGGGATTAGACGTGGCTCGCTTTGGTGGCGATAACTCTGCATTATGCAAACGCCAGGGAAATACGGTCTTAGATATAAAAACATTTAAGTCTATGGATCTTATGCAGTTGTGCGGTGCGGTCAAAGCGGAATACGACACCTCCACCTTTGAAAACAAACCACAAGAGATATTGGTTGACGTGATTGGTTTGGGTAGCGGAGTCGTGGATAGATTGGCAGAACAGAATTTACCTGTGCGTGGTGTGAATGTAGCCGAAGCACCGAGCACGAAAAAGAATTATTTAAACCTACGAGCAGAGCTTTGGTTTGCGATAAAGGATTGGTTGGCGCAGCGTGATTGCCGACTTCCTAATAATGACGAGCTTGCTTCGGAACTCGCTGCGCCTCAATACAAATATACATCATCTGGAAAAATTAAAATAGAAAGTAAAGACGAAATGCGTAAAAGAGGTATAAAATCTCCTGACAGAGCAGATGCATTGGCTTTGACGATGGCAAGCTCGGCTGCATCCTTTAGTGGCAGTCAGTCGTATATGGGTTATAATTTCAAAAAACCCTTGAAGTCAAGAATATTTAGAGTGGGATAATGGAAAATAATGTTCAGAATTTATTAAAACTATTAAATGAATATGAGTCAGTTCCTTTTGTTGATAGGGTTTTAAATCCACAACAATATCCAAAGCCCACAATATTTGACGATAGAGAAAATATGCAAACGCATTTTATGTCTGCTGCAAATGACAAAGAGGGAAATTGGTATGTGTTTCCAAAAATAATTTTTGAAGAAGGTAGATACAAAAAATTTGAAACAGAAGATGAAGCTTTAAGAAATGCTTTATCAACTGGTAATATAATCCCTTTTGGGAAGGA
>JAEORY010000620.1 GCA_016840645.1 Candidatus Borrarchaeota archaeon
TTGCATAGCCTCCAACTTCTCCTTTGTTAAACTTCTCAAGGATTTGCATTAACTCTTTTGTTCTTAAACTCATAACCCTTTTTGATCTTTTGTAAGTCCAATCTGTATTTTATCTTTCAAAGCTTTCTCCAAAATTTTTATTTTAGATCCTGCTTTTCTGCACTGTCTTTGCAGATATTCCTTTTGTTTTGTTAATTGATCTATTTTATATTCTTGTTCATTCATCTTCACATACCTTCCTGGATCATAATTATTGTCCATATTGACTTGTACGTTATGTTACGCTATATGTCAAGTATGTCTAGAGGAAGACCAAAAGAATTAACACCCAAACAAATGAAGTTTGCTGAATTGTTTGTCACTCACGAAGGTAGAATGACAGCAACTCAAGCTGCTGAAGCTGCAGGATATACAACTAGACCAAGACAAACAGCTAGTGAATTACGTAATCCTAATCTTTATCCGTTGGTGGTTAAATACATTGGTGAACTCAGACAGGAACTACAAAGAAAATACGAAGTTACTTTTGAAAATCATATAGCTGAACTTGCAAAATTACGTGATGAAGCACGTGCTAAAGGTGCGTGGTCTGCTGCAGGTAATATGGAGATTGCAAGAGGTAAAGCCGCTGGTCTATACGTAGAGCAAAAGATTATAAAACACGGTAGACTTGAGGATATGACTGAGAAAGAACTAGAACTAAAAATGAAACAAATCATTGATGATCATAAAGGTTTATTGATTGAAGGTGATTTCGAGGAGATAAAAGACGATGCAAGAAATAAAACAAATAGCGATGAAAGAGATAGACAAACAGGCGAAGATATACAACGACCCGAACAGCACACTGGATCAGAAGACAGTAGCGAAGCTAAAGTGGTATCAACTACTGAGTAAATATTCTAATTTATTTTCGTCATCTTCTTTATCCAAGAACGGGGTATCATCGTACGGTCGCCGAAAGTAATACCATTCTCATCCTTGTCATAAGATGCAAACATTTTAATTGATGTTTTATCTTTAGAAAATATCCAACCCTCGTTGACCGGGTAAGATAAAGTCATTTTATCAAATTCAGATTGTGATGCCCAGCCAGAGTCTGATACGCAATCAACCCATTCCACCCTGTATTTAGGATATGGAAAATCTACTTTAGAATCATTCTTAACTAGCTTACGTTTAGATCTCTTAGGCATATTTCCTATATAGAATATTTTTGGGCTCTTCTCTACTCAAAAAAAATTTCAAAATTGATTTCTTGTACCAGCTGTAAACCACTATTGTCGCACGTACCATTTCAAATCGTCTAGAAGTGTTGATTTTATTGACTATGTACCACTCTGACCATTTTGATTTTTCATTTTGGTCACTGTAAGTCATTGAAATTACTACATAAATTGCAGTTCTGACCAAAATACCACTCAATTTGACTTTTTATTTTTTTTAAAAAAACTTATAAGCCCAAAAATTTTCCTTATAGTAAAAATATTATGGCAGTTTAAACAATATTTTGCCATTTTCTAGTCGCAATTTACTTACTTTCTTGTCTACTTTAGAATTATTCTTAAAAGCAGTGGTCTTATTCATCGGTATTATCTGCCAATCAAAGTCAAATCCTTTGTCCGTGAGGTCTTTAAGATTCCAGGCACAATAAACACCATCGCTCCACGCTGCGATATACCCGGGCACCTTCCCGCTCCGCGCCCCGCTTTCCATCAACCACTGATATTTGTCCTGCTGTATGAAACAATCACCGTATTGCGTTGACGGCATATTTCGGTATTTTAACTCGACAACATAGCTGTTGTTATAGTAGTCTATATGGCTCATTTCTGAGACGTATTTTTTAATTAATGGGTCAGCACTAAATACCCTTTGGTTGAGATTATCAACCATTTCCTTCTCTTTTTGACGCCAATTAATCTTTGCTGAATACATAGTCATCGTAATACTCGTTGACCCTTTTTATAAATTTGTGTTTATAATTTCTAAATTCACTACCCTCGACTATAAATTCTTGGTAATAATTATCAGGATTCACCATCATAATTACGCCTTTTTTAATTGTTGTTTTATAGACATAATCGTGGGCCATACCATATGCGCCTAGCTGCATAAAATAATCATCGATCCACTCTCTTCGTTTAGGTTTATTAGTTTGTTTAAAATCAACCACAGCCATTTCACCATCGTGCATACAGACAAAATCAGTGGTGCCTGCATACAATCCGGGGTAATACAGTGTACATTCGGTTCCATAGTACTCTGAGACCTTCTTTAGGCCCTTATCAATGATAATTTTAGACATTCTCTCCGCTTCTTGACCTATATCAGTCAAATCACGGTATCCTTGTTCTAGGATATACATTTCTAAATATTTATGTAACGCCGTTCCACGCGCCGCAGATCTCTGTACAATCTCCTTGCTCCGCTGTAATCCAACCTTATCTCTCCAACGCTGTAAAGATTCCTCAGTTTCTTTCGGTTTAGTGGTAGACAAAATAGTAGTCACCGAAGGGAGCCGGTGACCACTGACTTCATACAATCGTTTACCTTCAAACTCAGATCGTGTTGAAGAGGGGTATTGATACAGTTCGTTTTTCTTCATCGTTGTTTAGCAATCCACATTTTATAATGTTGTAAGTTAACTACATTTTCCGGTGTAGGTTTTTCTTCAGTGTAGTGTTGTATCACTTGTGAAAGTTTTTCAGCTTTAGTGTGAGCAAATGGAAACAAAGAAACCGCAACATTATACGCATCCCTAAACACACACCTCCATCGGTATTGCATCTTGTGACCGGTCTTGTCTCTTGGTTTTTTATTGACAGTTCCCACACCAACAATTTGATGAAAAATATTAACAGTAGACTCATCGGTCATTGCCATCTCTAATGAGATTCTCCAACAATCGTAAGTACCATTTCTTTTTTTCTCTTTATACTTTTTATAATTAACACAACCTTCAC
>JAEORY010000621.1 GCA_016840645.1 Candidatus Borrarchaeota archaeon
TAGAATCCTTTTTATTTCCATACTTATACTGCTTAAGCACAACCGGAATAGCAGACCTGTTCAGAAAATCGGGTCTATTTTTTGAAACACGTTTTTGAGAAATAATGCAGTGCTCTTTAATAAATGCCCATGCTGCTCGGTGTGATCGTTCATAGAACTGATTAAGTGCAGGCTTTAATATTATTTCAACAAACTCCAAGTCTTTTACTTGGTAGTCGCGTCCCCAAAAGGCACCTGTTGATCCCATATGATCCCAACCATTGTTTAACCTGCCCTCATAAAAATTAGCATACTGCCTGATGAGGTTTTTAACGAGCCACTCGAATCGCTCAGGAAATATCTTCCAAGCGCTTGTGAGATATTTATACAGAATTGAAAATATAGCCCCAGGTGTGTCATGGCGCCCATGAACAAGGTCAAAGGTAGTTGCTGAATATTCTGCAATCTCATTGGCTATCTTGGAGCTAGTCTTGTCATAAAGGAGGGATAGTAACCGTGCTATGGTCTTCCTCTGATGGTCACGGTCTAAATTGTTTTCTACATAAAGGATTTCATCTTCTATGCTCGCCAATAAAGACCTAATTGTTTTAAATATTTCGTCGGCTAAGGAAGGATCTTTCAGAAGTATTTTCTCAGCAATCCTGACAGCTCCATCAATGAAGAAATCTAAACGGTAGAAGCCGCGCAGGGCTGACACGTTATTTTTGATATATGTTAGAATATATTGTCGATTTATTTTGCTGTGCAAGTTATTTGAAAAAACGTGAAACACGTTAAAAGAGAAACCGTACCACCGATTAAGTTGCCATAGATCATCCCACTTGCTTAGATCTATACCGCTCTTGCTTTTGATGTTAAGAAAAACGTAGTGCAATAAGTAAGGTTGTGTTGATAATGCAGCGAGGGGATATTGCGTCCAGACGGGATCTCGATCATTCTTCAATGCTTCAACTAGACCTCGTACCATTTCTTCCGGCCTTCTTCTTTCTTCATCATATAATCCCGTTTTCGTAACAATCTCAGCTCCCAATTGTCTGATATTCGCTCGGAGCTCATCTCTTGAAAATACAGATCCCCTAGAAGCTGCATCATTGAAATATTGTTTTAGGACATCAGTAAAGCGAGCCATATCCTCTTTTGGCACCCAAAAATCGAAGTATTCAGATAAAAGAGCGCTACATATTGCCTTATTGTTTTCGGGAGATACTTTCCAGAATTTAATTCTCGATATCAATTCTATTTCAGCTTTTGTAAAATGCTTGCTCTTAAATCGTTTCCCATACTCATCCGGAAGGTATTTCATCATTTTAACATTGTTAAGGAGTGCATCGCTGAGATTTAGACAAACGACCAGGATAACATCATTCTGATTTATCTCATGTTTTATTAACGTAGATTTAAGGAGTTTCTTGAGATCTGCATAAGTGAAATTCCTCTTTTCACACTTTGACTCACAGATGATTTTGTGCCCATCGCTAAACACAAGATTGAAATCGTGAAAATCAACGGGCTCCAATTCAATTCGATCAAAATTGGGATTGGATAGGTATTGTAGAAATAGAGACAATGCAGCCCACTGTTGAGCCTCAATTCCAGTTATGTTGTTTTGTCCTTTTTTACTCATTATCTGTATACTCAATTGCAAAAGTTATGTCAGACGTTTCCCCAAAATGAGCAGCGGTCAATTCTTTAAAAGGGACCCGTGCTAATTGAACATTAGCGTCAATAATAAAAGAAACGCATCCCTTATCGCACGAGGAGCAAAACTCCTTAATGTGTTTGAATAGACTCTTGCCATTGCACGAAATATCCTTAAATAAGGCAACGATGCCAGACTTTTTTAAATCGATATCTCTTAAATGGCTTTTCTCGTCATAGATCACCACGGATACCCTCTCTGTGATGTTCTTAGGAGTATCCCCTTCAATGTGCCCAATTGTTCTTCTCTGTTTGGTTTCTGGCCGTTCTTGGGGGGCTCCGGGTTCTGGGTATTTACTAATGCAAAGTTCAGAGAGTCTAGCGAAATCTACTAGAGCAGAAACGGTATTGCATTCGACTTTAACTTGTGGATTCAGAGGATTGTCTTGTTCTTCTGTAATCCTAATATGTAATACGTGTGGATATTTTACGGACTCCTTCATCTTTCTAATCCTAATATAAGACCTTGTATATAAACATCCCGACTGAGATTTACGTTTTATTATCTCATTAATTGGATCCGCATCGGCGCATTTATAATTCTTAGGTACGTTGGGATAAAAAACATCTACCCAGTTAGGATAATGCTTTTTTAATACTGGAAAGAGAATATCAAAATCCCAAATCAATATTTCAAAAGGAAATTTGTTGAAGTGATTCCAGCTCAATAGATCTGTGCGTAATTGGTTGTTATTTCCGATTCTCTTATGCGGTATGACAACACAAAACACATGTGGAAAAGTGGCCTCGTTTTCACGTGCTATAAGCTGCAAGATCTTTTCAGAAAAATCTTTGATTTCGATTTCTTTAATGTCACCAAAGTCTTTCTTGTGAGATTTAGCGTTCAAATCCTTCAGCTCAAATCGCCATAGATACTCCATTGATCCAAATTTAAATCGCGCATATGAATCATAACCATTTTGCTGGCCAGCCCGCGACGGCCAATAAGACGCTTCGATAAGTTCTTTGATGAACTCAAAAAAATCCTTTTCAAGTTTCTTGCCTCTGCTCATGCGTATTCCTGCTCGTATCGAAATAGATCGTTTTATAACGGTGTCCAAGTTCCATATCACGTTGAATATTAAGCACAATTGTGCGGTTTTGGATGCTGCGAAAATCCTGTGACGCGAGACTTATTGATTGAAATATCGCTTATAATATCGGATGGTTATGCGGCTCTGGGCGGGATGCTTTAGACTAGGAGTAATTGAGATTCATAGGACCTCTTATGAAGCTAGCTGACAACGAAATTCGGG
>JAEORY010000622.1 GCA_016840645.1 Candidatus Borrarchaeota archaeon
AGAACTGAATGTGATGCAGTACCTATTTTCGGTATTGGTGCAATCGCATTAACGCGCCTTAACAAGGAAAAGAAGAACCTCATTTGTGTCGGAGTTAATGAAGACTACGATGTATCATTTGAGAGAGAAAAAGATATGGTATTAGGAGGTTTTTACCGACGAGTACCAATCCTCGATATCACAAAAGACCGTGAAGAAATCGTGGAGAGGTTATTGGAATACTTAAGTGCTGAGTATCCAGTATCGCATGCTTGTAACCAAATCAAGCGTGAAGAAGAGAATACGGTTATCTTTAAAGTTGTTGAAAAACGACAGCCTAAGATTACTTTCCACTCTACCTTTGTACAAATTGATGACGAGATTATGTCTTGGTCACAGTGGTACAAAATTAAGCACGAATATGGTGCTGGTGACAAGCCTAGGTCTAAACGAGCTGAGGTAGTATCATCAGAGAAGAAGACAGCAATTAGGTCTGTCATCTCAATTATCCGCGGAGAATAATCCGCTGCCCTATTTGGGTAAAACTATTCACACTCTTAAAATAAAGTAATTAATGGCACTTCCTATCATGGTATTAGGAGATGTAGGTACAGGCAAGTCGGAATCGGCTGCTAATTTAGACCCTACTTCTACCTTTTATATACACACTGATAAGAAGCCGCTATCACTTCCTGGAGCAGAGAAGAATTACAAAACAGTTTACAAAGAGAATGGCAAACTTGATTTACAGAATAGCAATTATTACGAAGGTAATGATATAGCAGTAGTGAAAGCACTTCTTACGCAAATTTCTGATAACTTACCCCATATCAAAACAATCGTTATTGATACGATTACCAGTCTTATGGTAGATGACTTTATGGGTCGTCTTAAAGAGAAAGGTTTTGACAAATATAATGATATGGCTCAAGACGTCTATACGCTTATTACTATGTTACGTGACTTGAGATCTGATCTCGTAGTTATTGTGATGTCGCATGTTGAGAATAATTATGATTCAGACGGCGTGCTAAAGACATCATACAAAGTACCTGGTGGTAAACTTATAGGTCAAAATATCAAGCCTGAGGCATACTTCAACATGGTGTTATACACTGATGTGACTATGCAAAGTACTGGACCTAGGTACAGTTTCTTAACTCAGAATAACGGCAAGAACACCTGTCGTAGTCCACGTGGATTGTTTACAGAATCGAAGATCCCAAATGATTTAGCATACGTGATATCAGAATATCAAAATTTCATGCAGTAAAAAATCATTAAACTTATAATTTCATGAGCTACGTTATTGACGATAGTGTATTAAATAGTAGTACAGAAAAAACTTGGATTGACGCTGGTATTAACAGCGACATCGAATTATCTCACAAAGTCGAAATCACAGAAAATGGAAACGCTTTCTTTGAATACGCTTACAGCAATAAGCATGGTAAAAAAGTTACCAGAACAGAGTGGGAAATGAAGCCTTTAAGACCTTATGCAGAGCTAACACCGAAGCTACAGGCAACCTTGGATAAAATGGTAGCTAGTGACAAAAATGACACTACTACAGTTCAAGAAGCTGCAGAGCTCTTCATCGCGCAGAAGAAGAGAGGCCAAATGCAGCGCATTATAGAGGTTGCAAGTCTATTTGTACCTAAAAAAGAACTTCTTGGATTTCAAGGAGACACATTCTTAGAATTCATCCGCTTTATCTCTGAATCTATTGGGGATAAAAGTAAGGGAGTTAAACTACGTGTTAAATTTGTATTTAATTACAGAGGATTCGTAGATACCCCTGATTACGTTCGTGCAGGAGATCCTTGGATTGAACGTGAAGATGAAGTACCGACTGAGAAATCTTTAATTAAAATAAATGCTGGTAAAGACCAACTGACTCGTCCTGAACCGAAAGGATCTAGACCACCGAAAGGTGACAGCCCGTTAGAAGACTCTACTAATACTGTAGATGATTTAAAGCCTGCTGGAGCAGATGAAGACTTACCATTTTAATAACTAATATATAATCTAAGATCTGGAGGAGGTGGGCTTGAGAGTAGCCATCCTTTAAATAGTAGGGACTGTCCCATTCTGCGGAAATCAAACAGTTTCTCCCTGACAATGGTTACTAGCCAACGTCACAGGAACTGTGGGAGCGCAGTGGAGTAAAGGCAGGAACGACTTGTGACGCTATATTGCGAAGCTGTGCACTAAGGCAGCTAGCTTTAGAGGTACAGTGATATAGTACGATCAGACATGGGTTAATTACCCCGCAGGAGCTCGGTGGAAACTCTCCTGAACCCTTTAGGTGTATCAACAAAACTCCAGTAGATTACTCTTTTTAATGTATAGCACTAACGATGTTATGCGAATATCGAGGGAAGATGTTTTATCGGTTACTGATGAGTATTCTATATTCATTAAGTATTTAGGGTTTAGACCCACGGTAGGACAGCTTTTTCAGAGTCCGTTAAGATCGGATTCAAACCCCTCGTTCGGTTTATTTTATACAAAAGGCAGCAGAACGCTGATGTTTAAAGACTTCGGCACGGGAGAATCAGGAGACTGTTTCAAATTTGCTTCCTTAATGGAGAACGTAAGCCTTTTTAAAGTTTATAGACTCTTGTATGAGGATAACAACACAGGTGTACCAAAGAAGAAACAAAAAATATTAGTCAAAGAACAGATCGAAAAAGATATCGTCTTAGATGATATCCCTCTTACAGCTGAGGGTGAAGCCTACTGGAAACAGTTTGGAATATCCCCAGAAACTTTAGAAAAATACAAAGTAAAACAAATCAGGAAATTCTGGGTTAATGGTATTGAATATTGGCGCGATTCTCGTGTAAAACCAATGTTTGCCTACCTAGTATATTCCAAAGTAAAGATATATAGGCCATTCTATAAGCAAATGAAATTCTATTCGAATTGCACAGCTGCTTATATCCAAGGTTGGGAAC
>JAEORY010000623.1 GCA_016840645.1 Candidatus Borrarchaeota archaeon
ATAAAAAAGTCTATTGATTTAAAACCAATTCTTACTTTCAAAATAGTTAACTATTGTGTGTTTTTTCTTTTTAGATTAATCATGACTATAAAATAGGCATATTAAGAACATTTAACATCATATAAGGACAAAATCGCTTAATTTTCTCATCTTTCCTTGTTTTCTTATCATTTTTTACATTTTTTTGATATTAGGATCGTTCCTAAGATACATTCTGTCCGCTAGTTATTTGAAATACTGTCTGCGTAAAATGTAAAAATGAGTATTGCGTGTTTCTCTTAAAGATTTGCAGTCCTTGACTTCATATAATGAATTATTGCCTAATTGGGTGAAAAACAAGTTGAACGATCACGATAAGACAAAAGAGCAACTTATCGAAGATTTAGTCGAAATGCGTCAAATTGTTGCGAATTTGAAGACACTTGAAAATATGTATACACAAACTGAAGAAGAACTCCGAGATTCGGAAGAGAAATATCGTATAATGGTCGAGAATGCCAATGAACCGATCTTTGTAGCACAGGATGGGATACTTAAATTCGCAAATCAGAAGGCTATTGAAGTATTTGGGTATCAGTTAGATGAATTGACTTCAAAACCTTTTGTGGATTTTATTCACCCAGATGATCGAGAGATTGTGATTGAACGGCACATGAAAAGGATCAAAGGTGATGAAATTCCCCAGGTCTACCCTTTTAGAATTATAAACAAAAACGGAAATGTAATGTGGTCTGAAATCAACGTAATTCTTATCAAATGGGAGGAAATGCCTGCTACTTTATTTTCAATAAGAGACATAACCGAACGTAAACGTGCAGAGGAGTTATTGAAAGAATCGGAAGAAAAATACGCAACTATCGTAGAAGAAGGAAACGATGGGATCGCTATTGCTCAGCAAGGGAAGGTAAAATTTGCAAATTCAAAGTTGCTTGAGCTTTTTGGCTACTCGTTAGAAGAAGCACTTGAAAAATCATTTATTGATTTTATTGCTCCAGAATATCAAAAAACAGTTATGGAACAATATAAAAAGAGGATCGCTGGAGAGAAGCTAGCATATAGATACGAATTAGAACTCAAAACAAAAGCTGGTAGGAAGATACCCGTTGAAATAAATGCCAGTTTGATTGAATATGAGGGGAAATACGCAGATTTAGCTATAGTACGCGACATTAGCGTGCGTAAAAAGGTGGAGGATGCATTACGTGATAGCGAGGCACGTTATCGCGGACTATTTGAATCCTCTATGGACGGAATTATCTCTACAGATTTTGAAGGAAACATTCTAGAATGCAATCAGGCCTTCGCAGATATGCACGGATATTCAAAACAAGAGCTTATTGGTTTCAACTATCAAGAACTTATACCTGCAAAATGGAGAAACACGATCAAAACAATTGTCAGCGAACAAATAATTGAAAGACGTTATTCAGATGAATATGAGCTAGAGCACATCAAAAAGGATGGGACTATTTTCTCTGTTTCGGGAAGAGGATGGCTCATCAAAGACACTGAGGGCAGATCAATTGGAGTTTGGGGTATAATTCGTGATATCACTGACCGTAAGCGGGCACAAGAATCACTAAGAGAATCGGAGGAAAATTTCAGGCAACTTGCAGAGCAGTCACCAAATATGATTTTCATTAATGAGAAGGGCAGGGTAGTGTATGCTAATAAGAAATGTGAAGAAGTTATGGGTTATACACGGGATGAATTCTATTCACATGATTTTGATTTCCTTTCTTTGATTGCCCCAGAACATAGTAACTTGATAATTTCAAGGTTCCATAAAAATTTGGAGGGCGAAGAGAACGCGCCCTATGACTATGCTCTTGTCACCAAAGATGGTAAGAGAATTGAAGCAATAATCATCAGCAAATTAATAGACTATAATGGAGAGAGAGCAATCCTTGGGATAGTAACAGACATCACTGAGCGCAAGCGGACTGAGGAAGCGCTGGAGCAGCGGGTGCGAGAACTGGATCTGCTGGATAAAGCGCGCTCATCACTAACTCAAGGTCTAGATCTACCACTGGTCATCCGTACCGTTGTCGAGGCCATTGTCGAAACATTCGGCTATACCTTGGTCAGCCTTTACCTGCTCAAAGGCGATGCGTTGATACTTCAACACCAGGTGGGTTACCATAATGTAATCCCCGAGATTCCAATAACAAAAGGGATCTCTGGTCGTGTTGTTCGCACTGCAAAACCTGTGTTACTCAAAGAAGTGCGCACCGATCCCGAGTTCCTAGGGGCTATTGAGAATATCACATCTGAGATATGCGTTCCGCTGTTCGACCAAAATAAGGTAGTGGGCACTTTAAACGTTGAGAGCAAAGCTGGTAGATACCTAACGGAC
Organism: Candidatus Borrarchaeota archaeon; assembly: GCA_016840645.1. The sequence goes on from JAEORY010000623.1 coordinate 2,357, forward strand.
GCTGACCTGCGTCTTATGACGGCTCTGGGCGAATACGTTAGCGTTGCCATCGGAAACGCCCGACTTTATGAGGCCGCGCAACGGGAAATCACCGAGCGCAAGAAAATAGAGAGTCAGTTAATTGAATCAGAAAAGAAATATCGTACGTTAATTGACCAGTCGCTCCAAGGGATTACAATTCTACAGGACGGCTTTATCGTTTTCGCTAATCCAGCATTTGCAGAGATCAGCGGTTATGCGATAGAGGGACTACTGAATCTTTCATCCGAAGACGTGAGGGTACTTGTGCACCCAGAGGATCGGGACATTGTGCAAGAATGGATAAGGGATCGATTTATGGGCAAGCCGGGTCCTTCGCGTAACGATTTTCGAATAACCAGAAAAGATGGGTCGGTGAGTTGGCTGGACGCATCTGTTACACTTATTGAATATCAAGGAAAACCCGCTAATCAAGTCACCTTTCTAGATATAACAAAACGTAAACATGCTGAAGAAGAAATGAGGAAATATACTGAAAACCTGGAAAAACTCGTTGAGGAGAGGACATCGGAACTCAAGGAGTCTGAGGTCCGTTATCGGGGG
>JAEORY010000624.1 GCA_016840645.1 Candidatus Borrarchaeota archaeon
TGCATAGATATTAAATTGATTGGATCGAAGATTAGAAACCGTACTGGAAAGGTTGCTGGGTGTGGTCTGGCTTATGGCTAATAGCAGTAGCAGAAACTTCCGAACGTATTCTCAGACCCCTTCCATATTGTGCCTCCCGACCCTTTTTCAGATTTTTTATGTAAAAAGATAGGTCATCCCCGAGATTACGTAATTAATTTGATTCTTTCCAGATTTGTCCTGTTTTTCCGCATATCATTCTAAGTTCTCTTCCTTTAACACTGTTATGAATTTTATAAGTATAGTCTTCCCATGTATTGTTTTCCCAAATCATGAATAATGTTCCTTCTCCTGCGAACCATCGTCCGCTGCTTTCATCTTTGTCTTTACTTTCTATCCATAAATCACCGGCCCCAGCTATCATATGAGATGTATCGGTTCTTGACCATTTTCCATCAGGAGTAAAGACTAAGTGGCTTTGATTATCTGAAACTAATTGCGCCCTTGACCAATCTGTTTCCCATACAGATTGGTTGGTGATTGACTGTGTGGCGGTTAACTCCCAATGACCGATCAAATTGGTGTCTCGTTGACCTTCTCCAAAAGCAAATGATGCAAAGATTTTTTGCAGTTCATCGTTTCGTTTGTCCAACAAATTTTTGTATGCAATAGCGGAGAGAGAAATGGCAAAACTTTGGGTTATTGTAATAAATGCCTCGGCACTAACCATTTTTCCTTCGTTATTTTTCCCTTCCCATTGAAGAAGAACGCCTTTGCCGTTAATCATATCCACATCCTTAACACTCTCCACCCGCCTCAGCGTCGGGAGTATCGACTGAACTACTTTATCCGTATATTGAATCACCCGAGGATCATCAGGATTCTGAATACCTGTTCCAGCAACACTTTCACCAGATATAAAGTATATTTCATCAGGTCCTTGCGGTTTTATTTTGACATCGTTAGGTATTAGTTGAAAAGCTTCTTCAAGTTCCTTTACGTGCCAATTTTCTGGATACCAAAATGAAAGTCCTGTAACATGGCGGTACCATTTTCCTTTTTGAATAGTAACCTTGGGAGCTGATTTAGCTTCCTGACTAAGCATGATCATACAAATGAATAAGATAGTGGTCATTACCCATAATGATTTATATTTAAAAGATACATTCATAGCGTCCTCCTATTGCCTAATGACCGCAGTAGCTATAAGACCAAAATTTCATTTTTATTATTATATCATATTAAAGGGAATAAGCAGAAAATTTATATGCTGAATCCGTATGAGTAAATAGTGTAAATCAATAATTTCAATACCACAACTTTTTGATAATTAGATGATACGAACTTTTTTTTGAGGGTTGAAGTGTAAAGAGATGCCCCCGTGGATTTTTCCATAAGGGCCTCTTTGAACGATTGGTTATTTTACTAAACTTTTTTCAAGCTTTCAAACACAAGTCATAAGGTTTTCGGCCACCCAATTTTCCACAATAATAGCAGAATACAAAAGCAAAGCGAAGGACGGTGCCTATACAATATATGGGATCTAAAAGAAAAGGCAGAGCGATGATGACCCTGCCTTCTGAGGAGGTTAGAGTTTTACTGCTTTATTATATAGGCTTGATTATCCTTTTTTAAACTTCCGACTTAATCCAAAAAGACCGACCAAACCTGATCCAAGAAGAAGCATGGCAGCAGGCTCGGGGACAGGGGAAACCCTTACATTATCAAGACAAGAGGTATCCGTTTGACCATGAAGGTAATCCCCCAAAAAACCTATCATTTTAACCTGCTGAATTGCTTCGTTAAAAGGTAAGGGTGAGCCAATTACTTGAAAGTTAGATTCAGAAATCTCAACATTATAAGTAGTCCAAGTACCAATTGGAGGATTAATATCTGAAAACCATCCAATAAACATGCCATCTCCTGGATCTCCCAAGTCCAAGACAACCGTAACAATTGAACTCATGTAATTTTGACTGGCATCATTTTGTATAGTTTTTATATCAAATTCTATAGTTCCGCCTATGTAAGGAGTCCAATCACCTCCCCAACTTAAAGGAGACATAAAGAACCATGTTGAATCACTAGAATCTGTGGCAGAGATATAGCCTCCAGGATTACCTCCGGTGCTGTTCTGAGAAAAACCAGTAACGACTCCCGTTGACCATGTGCTCCATCCTTCGTCCCCTGTGGTAAAAGTGCTTTCTTTTACAGGTACAGCCTGGGTTATTGTTACTGAAAGCATTAAGACACAAAAAATCATTAGTCCTGAGAGAATACATTTTTTCATGATCATTTACTCCATAACATATCATTTAACGTAGCAGAGGGTTATTCCGATAGTATTTATTTTCTAAACTAAGCTCCCAACAAAACAGTCAGTGTCCTGTCAGGAGCAAGGTAGGCACATTTTTAGGTTTTTCTCCATGGAAATTACCCTCAATCGGGGCTAAAAGGTTTAGAAAACACATTTAACCATTATTATTTATATACAAGAATCATGCAAAATTAAGCACTTAGAAGATTGCTTACTATTTCAAATAGTTACGATAATCAAAATGAGGTTTCATCTTGGAATGTGTAAGAAAATAGAAATAATATGGGAAATTAATTTCCACTTGTTGGTAAGATTTTAAATACTTTTAATGGAGGAAATTGGGTCAAAGGAAAATACAATTGACATGCGTTTATCAAAGAGAAAGGTTAGTAAATGAGATATTATGATCTACATATTGTGGTTTTTGGCTACGTATCAGAAGGAAACACTTCGTGCCATAATCGATCGTACAGCCAAATTAAATTTTATTCAAGGTTTTGTTCTAGCTGACCACATAGGTAACACTTTAGCCAGTCCGCGGATTCGTACTAACTCTTTCTTAATATGCTCTATTGGGGTTAGATAATCAAGTTTCTGATGAGGACGGTTGAAATTATATTCTATTAACCA
>JAEORY010000043.1 GCA_016840645.1 Candidatus Borrarchaeota archaeon
ACTTTTTCAACTGTGAGTCCCTTAATATTCATACCCAGAATGCTTTGGCTCACATTTTTTGCGTCTTCTGATTTTTCAGCAATTTTAATTCCGCCAGCTTTGCCTCTCCCAGAAACTAAAACTTGCGATTTAACAACCACTGGTCTATTTAGACGATCAGCGATTGCTTTAACCTCATCAGAATTAGATGCTATTTCGCCTTTGGGAACAGGGACGCCATACTCAGCAAATATCTTTTTAGCTTCATACTCATGCAATTTCATCGTGAATTATCTCCTTAACTTGAATTAAATTTAATGATAACTTAGAAATAGAAATATTTTTTCATTATCTTAGCATACGATTCTCCAAAAATTTTATTATATTTGCATGTTACGACACAAGAAAGCCCCACTGCTTTAGCGTGAGGTAGTTCACGTATGTAAACCTCTAGTTTAAACTGAATTTTTAAGTTTTTCTTTTAATGGTGTAGCAAAATTCCAAAATTGCTCATAAAAGAATTTAAAAATAAATACAAGCCCTGGGCTCTTTGCCCATATCCCAAACTCACTTTCTTGAACGCTTGGAAATGTAAATAGAATTTCATTTTCATCGATTACGACAATACGTGAGCCTGATGGTATTATATGGCGACCAGGATGTGTAAACGGCAGAGCATTTGCATCTGGAAGTGTGATTGGGATAATTCCTACTTCTAGATTTGGATCTAAAGGGAGCGTAGTCAGTTTTGGGAGGTCATCTTTTCCAAAGGTAAGTCTTATTCTAATATCTTGGGAGCATAAATCCGAAATTGTTTCGATAAATAAAGGAAGCTCTTCAATAGGAATGCCCATAATAATTTCAGCCTTAGCACTTGGAAGCATTGCTTGTATTCGATTAAAAATTTGTTCTCCTCCCCGAAGAGTCCATATAATTTCTTCAGGGCGACTAATTTCAATTTTTTCCAATGTTTTTAGTCCTTTAATCGCCTCATTCTTTGCTTCACGGTATTTTTGAGCTAGTTTTTCTATAGCTACCTCTGGGGTTGTTGGTCGATAACGTCGAGGTTTTCCGTATTGAATCTCAACTAAATCTTTTTTTTCCAATTCACTTAGAGTCTCATATATTTTTGGACGTGGAACATCAGATTCATGTGCAATTTCACTAGCATTAGCGCTGTTTAATCTAACTAGAGTTATGTAAACCTTTGCCTCGTATTCTGTGAGACCAAGGTCTTTAAGAGCATTAGTTAATTCGACTAATTCGCCCAACCGATTCTCTCCAATTCTTCCAAAACAAAGGGATTTTGGATTTTTTAAAACAAATATAATAGACAATTGTAGAATATAAAAATTCACAAAAAGAAATAATAACTCTGCCGATATCAGATAAAACCGTTTGAATTAAAGATGTTCAAATTGTCTCTCTAATCCATTATTGATTGGATAAAAAATAGCCTAGAAATCATTGGTGGCATATTTGCTTGTTATGATTCCTTTTACAGTAATTATGATCATTGCATATATTCTTATTGCTTCTGACAAAATAAACAAAACGCTAGTTGCTATTGGTGGAGCAGCAGTCACCATGACTGTTGCATATATCTATTTCTTTGCTGGAACTGAAATTTTCACTGAACAAGAGGTTCTTACTGAACTCGTGGATTGGGGTGCCATTATTATTATATTATCTCTTTTAGTCATCGTAGAAGTCTCGAAAAGTTCTGGAATACTTAATTTCTTAACTGTAACGATCATAAAACTTACAAAAGGAAACACGGAAAAGATTTTATTCTATACAAATGCACTAATTTTTATTTTATCAGCGTTTCTGGGAGATGAATCTGCTTTTTTGATAGTAGGCGGCATTACATTGGTTTTAGTTAAAAATATGAAACTTGATCCTATGCCCTTCCTTTTAACTGAAGTCGTATCTTCGAATGCTGCTAGTTGTGCTTCAATAACTAGCAGTCTAACGAATATTATTATAGCATCTAACTTCTCTTTCGCACCAGAATATTATCTTTCATACGATAGATTTCTATTGATTGCTTTTCCTTTTTCATTACTAATTTTTGTGCTTAATTTAGTTATAGGGAAGCATCTAGTCCGTGACAGATTTGTTTGTGTCGGGGAATGCATTACAGAAAGTGAAATTGACATTATTCTCGCAATAGAAGCTACAGAGGTAGTAAAGAATACTTTTTTAGTAAAAATATTCTTTCTCTTCTTTGCGGGACTAATAATAGGATTTATTGTTGCAGGATTTTTTGGAATTCCTTTCTTCTTAGTTGCATTAATAGGCGCAATTGTCCTCATCCTTATTACCGGGGAATATTCTAACATAGATAAAATCATAAAGCGTATAGATTGGAGCACAATAATCTTTTTCTTTGGAGTTTTCATAATTGTCGGAGGAGTTGCGAGTGTTGGCTTGTTAAATCTGATAGGGGAAGCCATAGGAAAGTTTTCGGGAGGGAATAAGATTCTCATTTGGCTTACATTAATTGTGATTGGTGGGGTAATTGCGGCTTTTGTTGATAGCGTCAGTATTGCATTAATGTTGTTGTACATTATTCCAACGGTAGTTGCATCAGCAGGAATAACAAATCCAGCATCTGTTATATGGTCTGTAATCCTTGCCGTAAATTTGGGTGATATTATCAGCCCGCTTGGAGGTATCAACTCTGTGCTTATATTTCTAATGTTTAAAAGGGAGAAAATTAGATTTTCCTTTCTTAATTTTATGAAAATAGGAGGAATACTGAGTAGTATTAATTTCACGCTTGTATTTTTGTATATCCTGCTTATTTCGAGTCTCTTGGGATGGTGAACTTCTAAGAAGTCATCAAAAACAAATTAATGAGGTTATTCTTTTACAACTTGTTGCTTCTTAATAGGGTGATTAAGCAAACGATTTAACAAAGTTGCAGTATGCACGACATCCATGTCTATCCCGTTAGTCTTCACTAATTCTTTCAGTTGGAATATACAGAACGGACAGGGTGTAACAATAGTCTCAGCTTGAGTTTCCTTTATGTATTGAGCTTTTCTTGACGCAATTAACCTAGAAAAATCTCTTATGCCAGCACGTACTCCTCCACCCGCGCCACAGCAACGATCCGCTTCTTTCATTTCCACTATTTCCGCGCCTGTGTACGTTATTAAATCACGAGGTTCCTGTTTTACATCCTGACCGCGATTTAGGTGGCATGGATCGTGGTAAGTTACTTTTAATTTAAGAGGATTTTCTGGAGGGGGCAGTTTCATAACTTTTTCGTAGATATATTCATTCAAATCGTATGTTTTAAATTTAAGCGGTCGTTTTAGAATTTCCTTTGCCCATCTTGAATAGTCATCTTTTAAGGTAATTCCGCAACCAGGACAACCTACAATTACATCTTTAACCCCATATCGTTCTAAAATTTCCACATTTTTCTTAAATTGGCGAACACCTAGGTCAAAATCACCAGAACGTATGGCTGGGCTACCGCAACACACTTGATCTGTTGGAATAATCACTTGATAACCAAGTTTGTTCATTACGTCTATTAAATCTTTACCGATTTTTTGGAGACGTAAATCCATCATACAACCGGTGAAAAAGATAACCGGTTCGCCCTCACCAACGTATTCACCGAATTGGCCATCCTTTCCAGTCAACGGTTGCTTTTCAATAGTGACTGCCTTTCCATACGATCGGATGCGTTCAATGAATTCTTTTTGCCCCTCTAAGGGGCCAAAACCGTGTTTAACCACAACTGATCGCAGTTTTTCAATCGCTTTATGAGCAAGATCGATATCTTTAGGGCAGGCCTCAACGCAAGCTTTACAAGTAGTACATCTGAATAGTCCCTCTGAAAGCGCCTTTTCGAAAACATCCTTGGTATTTCTTGGATCAAACTGAACTTGGGCATATTTACGCATGTAAGCTGGTCCTATAAATTCATTCCAACTTTCAGCCACGCTTGGGCATGCAGCAATGCAATTATAACATTCTATGCATTTATGATACTCTAATAAGTCCTTTATTTCATCCATAGTGAAGGTTTGTGCTTCTTCAGGTGATTTTGCAAAATCTGAACGTATTTCTTTCATTTTCTCGAAAGGCTCTTCAAAATCAACCGCCAAATCTTTGGTAACTGCAAAAGTGGGAAGGGGTTCTAATGTATATTGATTGTCAGGTAGCAATTCAGTTTTGCAGGAGAGCTCTGGTTTACCATTAATCATCATAGCACATGATCCACACTGCCCTGCACGACACCCAAACCGAAACGCAATAGTAGGATCGATGTTTTCGTAGATGTACCACATTGCATCAAGTACTCTCATACCTTTTTTGTATGGTACCTCGAACTGTTGCCAATGACCATGAGTTTCATTCTGGGGGTCAAATCGCCAAATCTTTAATCTAACCGTTTTTTTCATCTACAAAACCACAACAGGAACCGTATGAATATTTTCATTTGAGATTATTATGTTTCGTCTCCATGAGGGGCTGGTTTCGGGAAAATCTTCCCGAAAATGTGCACCTCGGCTCTCTTCTCTGAAAAGGGCTGCCTTAATTATTATTTCTGCAACTGTAAGCATGTTTCTCACTTGTAATGCTTCGAGTTGCTCATAAGCGAATGTGGTGTTTTGGTTAGCTACTTTTATTGGTGTTGATTTCAGTCTTTGAATATCCTGTAAAGCCCGAGATAATTTTTCCTTCGTCCTAAGGATACCAACTTTTGTCCACATCAATTCTTCTAATTTATGTCTGATTTGAGAAGGGCGCATTCCATCTTGCATGGGTTGTAAGGGTGATATTACCACACGATGAATGTGAGTAATTTGGTCATCATGTATTTTGCCCAGTGAGGATTTGAGTGCATATTGAGCCGCATAATGTCCAGCTATGTATCCAAAAACTTGAAGATCTGCAAGAGCGTTTCCACCCAATCTATTTGCTCCATGAATTCCTCCAGTTACTTCTCCAGCTGCAAAGAGTCCTTTTGTAGTTGTTTCAGTCCTTTCAGATATGTGAAGTCCACCCATTATATGATGTGCTGTCGGCGATACTTCCATTAGTTCCTTAGTAATATCAACTCCTGACAGGTCTCTAAACTGTTCTACAGTCTGAGGAAGACGTTCTTCTATTAAATCAGGAGATAAGTTTTTAAGAGAAAGATAAACTCCATTATGAGGTGTATACCGCCCAGCACGAATTTCCCTATAGATAGCACGAGCAACAACATCTCTTCCAGCCAATTCCATCCTGTCGGGATCATATTTCTCCATAAACCGCTCACCCAAGTTATTCAAAAGAATACCTCCTTCTGAGCGCACTGCTTCCGTTACTAAAATTCCTTTTGCGGAGTCTGGAAAAACCATACCCGTTGGATGAAATTGAATAAACTCCATATCGATCAATTCAGCGCCAGCGCGATATCCGATAGCATACCCGTCTCCAGTACCTTGAAAGGAGTTTGTAGTAACTTTATAGATCCTACAGCCACCACCTGTTGCCAGTATGACGGCTTTAGATCGGATCAAGAAAAATTTTGCGCCTTCTGGATTAAAAGCCGCTACACCAGTTACTTTATTTCCATCTAATAGAAGGTCAACAACTGCACCTCTAATAAAGCGAACATTACTCGCTCGCAATAGATCCACTAAGGTCGCCATAATTTCCCCGCCTGTACGATCACCAGAGTAACAGGTCCTTTTATAACTTTGACGGCCAAATGCTCTTTGATCGATTTTACCCTCAGAAGTTCTGTAAAACAATGCGCCGTCATTTTCTAACTCCAAAATCCTAGCAGGGGCATTTTCTACCAAAATACGTACGAGGCGTTCATTATTTACGTAGGCTCCTCCCGAAATCGTATCCTGAAAATGGGATTCGATACTATCCGCCGACTCAACATTGCGCAGCGCAGCATTGTAACCGCCTTCTGCCATGACAGTACAGCCACTTTTCCCAGGTAACGTTTTTGCAATCAGAACCACGTCTATCGCTGAATGCTTTGATGCTTCAAGTGCTGCACGAACACCTGCGCCTCCTGCGCCAACTACGAGAACATCTGTTGAAATTATGTCGTCCAGTGTCATACCTCCATAATTAAATTATCAAATTGATTCAAAAAGATTATGAAACTGCTATAATGAAAGCAAAGAGTTAACATTGCATTAATAAGGAGTCATATATGCATCCTACTGAGAAAACCTGCTTATCTTAATTCTCCAGAACTGGAACAGCTAATGGTCCTTCTGGGATCACCGCAATTTCAGCATCAGTTCCTAGAACCTTGATTGCTTTTTCCAAACCCTCCTCTATCGTACGGATTGGCGTTATCATCATAGATTTTACAATATTGTCTTCTATATTTGATGCAAGGTAAATATCATGCTTTAATTGATCACGAGCCAAAAGTTGGTTTTGCCATTGAAGTCCAATTGGTTCTTCACGTCTTATCTTCTGTAAAACTTCCTTAGGAGAATTAACTGAAGCATGCAGTTCTACAAATTCCTCTGGACCTTTCCCCATGCTGCAAGAGGAGGCTATAATCACAATTCCTCCATCGCGGGTTATCTTAGAAGCAGTATTTATGCCTTTGGTAGTTTGATACAAATCAAGGTCTAATGGAGCTCCATTGTTAGAAGTAATAGTAATATCTACCTTATGATCTACTTTTACCTCAACAATATCTTTAGAAATCTCACATCCTTTCTCATGAGCATCGATAGGGTCTCCAGTGACTATATGTGTAATTTCTTTATTCTTGTTTAAAATCACATTAACTATAAAATTAAGATCAGCCATCCTCGCCTGCTCCACTAAATCCTCATGAACAATATTACCGTTTATAATTCCCGCTACCGAATTTGGATGGTCTAACATTTTATAACTATGATTTTTATAAGCCGATCTGACACTAAACACACCTGGAGCTATGCTTTTCCTACCACCAGAAAAACCAGCGAACCAATGAGGTTCAATAAACCCAGTACTAACTCGAAAATCAGCTTCTACCACCATTGAGTTTATGGCAACTGGGGTACCTCGGGATGTCATCCCAATATTGACACATTGATTAACGTCGTGATTCACAACATTATAACTTTTGACTATATCTCTACCTAGTTTTTTAACTAACTCGTGTTCATCTAAAGGTGGATGCAATCCTACGGCAATAATTATTGTTATATTTTCGCGGGGTACTTTTTCTTCTAACTCAGCCAATATTGGAGGAAGTAACCTGTCATCTGGACAAGGTCGCGTATTATCTGTAACTAAAACCACAACTTCATCATTTTTGCTAACACAATCACGAAGTGCGGGGCACCCTATCGGTGATTTCAGGCCATTTATTATAGCCTTTCTCTCATTTTCAAGGCCCTCTATATATTTCGTGCTCAGGATAGTGGCTAAGTTCTTGGTTGGTATCCTAGTTTTTAAAAAAGAATCCCCATAAGGAAGCGCAATTTCAGCATACATTATAAAATTGCTCCAGTTGTTCATATCGTTGTTTTTAGTAATTAATACTTCCACTGATCTCTTTATTGTAGTTGATTATTTTTAGAGACACATATTTTCATTTTTAAGCGAATTTCTATCTCTAGATCGTGTGGCCTTTTTAAATTTTGCTTGAAACCATCCTCCGAGTTTAATAAAAAAACTAAACTACGTAGTAGGGTAACTCGATGGATCCAGGTAGAGGTTGGCCGTGGTAAACACTCTTTAGTATTTTATATGTATATAAAACAATCATAGTTCTTTTTGAAGTGCCAAATCATGTCCCAAGTTTATATCTTTTATATTTTTTAAGATACACGATTTTATCATCTTCTGGTCTTTCACTAAATTTTGCTATTACAGCACCTTTTCCTCCAAAGGCTGATATGATCCTTCCTGATCGACCTGAGACTGTTTCGACATGCTTACCGATGAGTTTATTTGCTCCAAACTGTGAATGTGCTAAACTATCAATAATAATCTCTTCTTTGTGTGACTGAATACGAATATTTCCTTCTTTAGTTGAAAGACGAAACAATGAAAAATCACCTGGATTCTCATCAATAACTTTACCACTTGCTGCAATTCGTAATTTTGTTGGAGGGAGATCTAATCGAGAGATAAGAATTGGATCATCTGGTTCTGATACAATTGCTGAATTAAGAGTAACGTACGCAAAAAACTCCTGATTTGAACTTACTTGATCCAATATAACATTGTAATCATCTTCTTTTTGGAAAGGATAAATTACCCCGGCAACCGTCGGTGTTCCAATCGTTAAATGAACATTCATACGAGGAACAAGTTTGAATTTGAAGAATTTATTAACTTTTAATCGCGCTAAAATTGTATCTGTCGATGACAGAGAACCCGGTGAACATAAATAACTTCCTCGGTGAATTACTCTGGCCTGAACACCTGGTATTGCTATCCCAACACGATCTCCAGCAACGGCACTTCGCAAGCTTTCGCCAAAAGTTTGAATGGACTTTACTTTTCCTTGAATTTCTAGAGGCATTATTTCTGCTACTTCGCCAATACTTATTGTTCCACGATGAACCGTCCCTGTAATTACTGTGCCGGCGCCTTTGATATGAAACGCATGGTCAATCGGCATCTTGAATGGTCCTTCAACTCTTCGAACAGGTTTATTAAGAAGATCGAGCAACGCTTCTTTAATACTTTCAGCACCTTCTCCTGTTTTAGCAGAAACTCTAGCTATAGGTGAATTCTCTAGAATTGTTCCTTTAAGAAGAGCTTTTATTGATCTTTCAACTGCATTTATACTTGATTCTTCAACAAGATCGATTTTGTTTATAATAATCAGCGCTTTTGTGATATTAAAACTGTCCAAAATTAGAATATGTTCCCCAGTTTGTGGTTTTGGTCCTTCATCTGCTGAAACCACAAGTATAGCTACATCAATAATGTTCGCACCTGCAACAACACTTCGAATGAGATCGGCATGTCCAGGTGCATCTACTAAAGTTATCTGATATGGATCTAGATTAAATGCTGTAAATCCCAAATCTATTGAGATGCCTCGTTCTTGAGCCTGAGGATGTTTATCCAAGCCTGCTGTGGAAATTTTCTCCGAGAGAAGACGAGCTATGGCAGTCTTACCATGGTCAATATGCCCAAAAAGTCCGACATGAATTGGAATACGCCTCAAGAAAACCGCCTATGTAATGATCAAATCAAGTACTAATTAAACTTGGTTTTGTACGACTTTTTCAACTAATTCTCTGAAGTTTTCATTCACTTCTTCTAAAGTCAGTTTATTCTTTACGGCTATTTTTAAAAAGTCTCTTCTAACATAACTTAAGCTCTTTGCTAGGTTTTCGTCCTTTTTATTAGCCATTGTTTCAGATACAATTCTTCTGGTTAGTTGGTCTATAGCTTCTTTTTGCCGATCCTCTTCCGATGGTTCAACAACAAACTTTGTTTCTTTTTCACTCGGTTTGGATATGAGATCTCTAATAAGGTTAATTGCCTCGTTAGCTGCACTTTTAGGAGTTGTATTACTCAAATCAGTGATAAGTATTGGCATATCCCATTCATAATCCTTTCCAGGGATGTCAAATTTATTATAGACATCCTCAATTACATCTTGTGGGATTGGAAGTCCTCTTTTTTCGTTCCACGAAAGAGCTATTTCTCTTGGTGTTGATACATAGATTATTCCAAAAGAAACATTCATTTCCATGGCAATTTCGAGTAAATCATGCCTCATAGATTTGTAATAATTCATATCATCATTAATTACGAGATAATCCTGCTGTAAAAAGTGCTTGATTAACGAAAACATTGCAGATCTTATTACTGGTTCGTGATCTGGGTTAAAACGTTGTTCTCGATAGGAAGGAATAAAATTTCTAATTGCATCTGATTCAATGATAATAGTTTTCATAGAAAGATCAAGTTCAAGAATTGCAGCAATTTCTCTTGCCAATGTTGATTTTCCTGAACTTGGCAACCCTGAAAGTATAATTAACACGCAAATCACGCTCAGCGAATTAAGTAAACTTATCGAACGTTATTCTTTTTGTTCTATTTAAGAATAGTGAATTTGATTTAAAGTATTTCAGTTTAAACGTTTATATGGCATTTTTCAACATCAAAACGAGAGGAACCTTGATATTTCCCAGTTTCCCTACATAATACTTATTATGCAATTTTGCTTACCACATTGAATAGTATGGAGGCCTTATCTTGCTAAGCAAACCAAAACGGCCCAATTTATCAGAGATAAAAGCGTTGAGATTACTAGATGAATTGTACGGTATAACTGGATCAGTTCAAGAACTTCCAAGCGAACGCGATCAGAATTTCTACGTGAAAACCGAAAAGGGAAAGGAATATGTCCTTAAAATTTCAAATATATTCGAGAAGAAGGAGACACTTGATTTACAAAACGAAGCAATGTTACATTTAGCAAATCTTGATGATTCTGGGAGATATCCTTTAGTATTGCAGACTAAATCGAATGAATTAATTGCAACTTATCAAAAAGATGATAAAACATCTCATTTCGTAAGGTTAGTGACTTATCTTCCTGGTAAAGTTCTAGCAAAAGTAAATCCTCATAACGATGAATTACTATATGATTTTGGTCGTTTTATCGGAACATCAAGTAGATATTTAGAGACTTTTACTCATACCGCCGCTAATCGCGAACTTTATTGGGATTTAAAACATGCCTACACTATTATAAATAAATACAAAGAACACATCACTGATTTAAGAAAACGAATGATAGTAGAGCATTTCCTTAACGAATTTAAAGAAATCGTGCTTCCCAAATTATCAAATTTAAGAACCAGTGTAATACATAATGATTTTAATGACTACAATGTGATTGTTAAAAGAGGAAAATCAGCAAATCAATACGAATTTGGGATTATAGACTTTGGAGATATGATACATAGCCATACTATATTTGAACTAGCTGTAGCAACAACATATGCAATTCTGGGGAAAAAAGGTCCTCTAAAAGCAGCAGCCTATGTGATTCACGGGCATCACTCTGTCTTTCCACTAACTGAACTCGAATTAGAATTGGTCTTTATTTTGATATGCACTAGACTCTGTATGAGTGTGAGTATCTCAGCATATCAACAGAAACTTGAACCAGAAAATGAATACCTCAAAATCTCTGAAAAGCCAGCGTGGGAGACTTTAAAGTTATTTAAAGACGTTCATCCTAGATTTTCTAATTACGTTTTCCGCCATGCTTGTAAAATGAATCCCTGTCCTCAAAGTAAAGAAATTGTTGATTGGATTAAATTACATCGTGAAGAATTTGGATCAATACTTGGAAGCAATTCTACTAGAATTCCTCACATTGTATTTGATCTCAGTGTAGGGAGTCTTGAACTAAGCGATTTATTCGATTTTACAAATAAAACTGCACTTAAGGAATTACTTTTCAATAAAATGAAGAATTCTAATGCAGAAGTCGGCGTTGGTCGATATAATGAAGCACGGGCTATTTATACAGAAGAATTATTCAGATCAGAAAGCGATGAAGGATATGAATATCGGACAATCCATCTTGGCGTTGATCTTTTTCTGAAACCTAATGCTTCAATATATGCGCCGTTGGAGGGAAGAATACATAGTTTTCAAAATAATGAAGGGCCTCTTGATTACGGACCTACTATTATCTTAGAGCATAAAATAAATGAAGGAAATTTAATATTTTTTACTCTATATGGACATTTGAGCCCAGAATCGTTGAATGGTATTGAAGAAGGAATGATTTTCAAGAGGGGGGAACTACTCGCACACGTTGGATCTATTGAGCATAATGGAGGATGGCCACCACATTTACATTTTCAAATAATAACAGATATGTTGGGGAGAGAAGGAGACTTTCCTGGCGTGATATCCGAAAGTCAAAGAGATATTTGGCTAAGTATTTGTCCTGATCCAAATCTGATTCTAAAGGTTCCAGAGGAGTCTTTTCCAGAAGAACCTTTGACTAAAGATGAGATTCTCAATTTTAGGGAGCAAACGATAGCCCCTTCACTTAGTATTTCGTATAAAAAGCCTCTCAAAATTGTTAGAGGCTATAAACAATACCTTTACGATCAATCTGGTCGCCCATATCTAGATTGTGTGAATAATGTTTGCCATGTCGGTCATTGCCATCCAACTGTAGTAAAAGCGTTACAACAGCAAGCAGCCGTTCTAAATACCAATACTCGTTATTTACATGATAATTTGGTCAAGTATGCTCAACGCCTCTGTGCAACCTTACCAGAACCATTAAATGTGTGTTTTTTCGTTAATAGCGGAAGTGAAGCAAATGAACTCGCCCTGCGATTAGCACGAACTCATACAAAACATCGCGATTTAATTGTTATCGATCATGCCTATCATGGAAACACAGGTTCATTAATTGATATCAGCCCGTATAAATTCGATGGTCCTGGAGGCGAAGGGCCCCCACCTTATGTTCACAAGGTAACCATACCTGATGTATATCGTGGAGAGTATAAAGCGCACGATTCTGATGCTGGGAAGAAATATGCGGATGATGTGAAAAAAACAAGCCAAAAAATCCAAAATGAAGGAAAAGGTGTTGCTGCTTTTATTTGTGAATCAATAATGAGTTGTGCTGGACAAATCGTATTTCCTAACAATTATCTTCAAGAAGCATTCCGACATGTGAGGGAAGCAGGCGGAGTTTGTATAGCAGACGAAGTTCAAGTTGGCTTTGGTCGAGTTGGAACACATTTTTGGGGATTTCAAACTCAAGACGTGGTTCCTGATATAGTGTCTATGGGTAAACCTATTGGGAATGGTCATCCTTTGTCTGCTGTTGTCACTACACCAGAAATTGCAGACTCATTCAATACGGGAATGGAATGGTTCAACACTTTCGGGGGCAACCCTGTCTCCTGTGCCGTTGGACTTGCAGTATTAGATGTTATTGAGAATGAAAAACTGCAGGAAAACGCTTTGATAGTTGGCAACTATTTAAAAGATAGACTGAAAAAACTCATGGATAAGCACCCTATCATTGGAGATGTTAGAGGGTTGGGATTCTTTATTGGTGTAGAACTAGTATTGAATCGAGAAACCCTAGAACCAGCACCTAAACAAGCCACTTATATTGTTGAACGTATGAAAGAACATGGTGTCTTATTAAGTAGAGATGGTCCTAAAAAATGGCCTTCCACAATTAAAATTAAACCTCCTCTGGTGTTTACAAAAGAAAATGCGGAGTTTTTAGTTAACACACTCGACAAGATTTTAGAAGAAGATTTTGTGAATATAAAAAAATGAGTGCGATATAGTTATATTAAGGGGAGCATCGCATAAATCTTTGCTGCAGGCAGCATACTGCTTATTTTAATTCTTTCATCTTTCTGATGAGCATATCCTGGCTCTCCTGGACCTAAGAGGACTATAGGAATGCCTCTTAAGGCGGATGCATCAGTATAATAAGGCACACCAAGTGGTTCACTATGACTTCCAAGTACCTTATCCATAGCCTTGAGTAATAGCGTTACTATCGGTGCGTCTCTTTCAACTTCTACAGGATCGCTGCACTTAATTATTTCAGCCTTTGCATCTAATTGTTTATCCTTCGATTTTAGTTCTTCTAGAAGTGAGGTTATTTTACCAAGGATAGATTCGGAAGCAACTCCTGGGGGAAATCTAAAGTCAAGAGATGTTTCGCACGAATCTGGCACCATATTTATCTTAACGCCTCCGTTTATTAATCCAATATTGACAGTTGTTCCACTTACGAGTGGATGGTCTCCTTTGCCGAAATCCAACTCCTGAATTCGTGAAAGTACAGGATACATTTTCATTATTGCATTCACGCCACGTTCAGGAATTGCACCATGAGCAGCAACACCACGGGTTTTTATCTTCAGCCAACAGTGACCCTTTTGAACTATTACAGGGTTAAGGTCAGTAGGCTCAGCGATTACACCATGTTTTACTCGCTTAATATCAGGAGATTCCATTGCCTTTTTTGCGCCTTTTGTTGCAACTTCTTCGTCTACTGTCGCTAAAAAGACAACATCTTGGGAAAGTTCTTCTTCGACTTCCTTGAGAGCAACAAATGCCGTGAGCATGCAAGCTAAGCTTCCTTTCATATCTAATGAGCCGCGACCAAAGAGATATCCGTCTTTTATTTCCCCTGCAAAAGGATCATATGTCCATTCTTCTGGATTTGGGACGGGAACCGTGTCCATATGTCCGCATAAAAGTAGTGCAGGTCCTTCTCCTTTAATCGAACTTATGACATTGAAACGATCTTTTTCAACTTCTTGTAATTGAACAGGAAGACCCTTATCTTTTAGCCAAGTAGCTATGTATTCTCCGATTGCTTTTTCATTACCAGGTTGATTTTCGCTAGGGATTTTTACTAACTCTTGAGCTAAACTGATAATTTCTTGTTCATTTATCGAAAGTTCATCTGAAGATATAGTCATTTAGATTTCACCTACAAAGCACACTAAGAAACTTTCAGCCTTTTTATTTTTTTCACTTCTGACTATAATCGACAATACCTTGAGCAAACTATTTCCCGAAATTGAGAAAACAATAATTATTTTTCTGGATTTATTGGAAAGAGAAGGCTGGATTAGAGTCCAGATTTAATGCAGTAGGATACGAAAGACTCTATTGCTCAAAAATAAAGAAAAATATGTGTTAACTTTTATAGGATTATAGCTTTAAAATACACTTTAGGTCTTCCTGGTTTTTTACCAAGCTTACTAAAACGTATCACTCGATCTTTCAGAATAAGTTTGATTAAGTGATCATATATTGTTGTACGGGGTAATTTTGTGAGTTTTACAATTTCCCCACGTGTCATAGGACCATGGTGCA
>JAEORY010000625.1 GCA_016840645.1 Candidatus Borrarchaeota archaeon
AGCTATAACATTTGACGAATACTTAATGAAACGTCCCGAACTAGGTAAAGATGTAGTGGTTTTAGGAGGGTACGAAGGAGCAGAAGCATCGGTTTCTATCGCCCGACAAGATAAGAACGTGACCCTGGTGAGTGAATCTGATAGTATAGTAGAAGCTGCCTACTACTTCAATCTTCTTAGAGTTGCAGCATTGACAATGTTTTTCATGCCGGATGCAAATGTAAAATCTATCACTAATGCGACAATAAAAGAAATCATGGCTGATAGTGTTCGTATTGAGGTCGAAGGGGCAGAACAAGTTCTTAAAGCTGATAATGTTGTTGTATGCTTCCCAAGAGAACCCGTGGGAATGGCTCTTTTCAATTCGCTAAGAGGCAAATTTCCAGAACTCTACAAAGCCGGTGATTGCGTAAAAGCAGGAGCAACATGGAACGCAATTGATGATGGAAACTGGATAGGTCGTAAGATTTAGACGTCACTTCTCCTATTTTCTTTTTTTTATTCATTCTCTCTTGTTTTTAAATGCTAAAAACGAAATCTATATAAAGCTTCAAAAAGGCCCAGGTACTTAATTAGTTCTCGATTGAGAATCGCCTCCCGTTTAGTTAATGATCTCAAATATTTCGGCGAGGAAAGACCAGTGATATTCGCAAAATGTGAGATAGACTCATCTTTTATTGACCAAATTTCATCGCTTAGCGGGCAAAACCTTAGATTGTGCTTTCAATGCTCTCAATGCACTAGCAGTTGCCCAATTTCTTATGTTGACTCTTTTAACATTAGAAAACTGATAAGAGAGTTACAATTTGGTTTAAAAGAGAAAATCCTGCGTGATGATGACATTTGGAAGTGTACTATGTGTTACGAGTGTTATGATCGCTGCCCAAATGACGTTAATATACCTAAAATTATTGCAGCGCTTAGAAAGTTGGCAATAGATGAAGGCTTAGGACCTAAAGCAGTGTTAGATGCAGAAAAAAGCATCCTAGAATCGGCGAATGTCTTTAACCTAGATGAAGAAGCGAAAGAATTGGCATTAGAGGACATAAAGGACAGACTTGCTGCAAAAAGAATTTCTTTTCCTACAAAACCTAAAGCCAAAGTCGTATACTTTCCAGGATGCCTCTCTCTCTATTTAAATAGAGCCCAAGAAATCGCCTGTTCAATCATTGCGATTCTCAATAAAGTTAAGGAAAATTGGACGTTTCTAGAAGAACTAAAATGCTGTGGACATCCGCTTATCCTCACTGGCGCATTTTCTGAAACTGATATTAAGAAAATCGCTGAGTGGAATGTGGACCAGATTGAAAAAAGTGGAGCAAAACGTTTGGTAACAGGTTGCCCTAGTTGTTTTCAAGCCTTTAAAGAAGAGTACCCAAAGATTCTAGGAAGAGAACTAAATTTTGAAGTTGTTCACTTTATTCAACTTTTGAACGAGTACATTGATAAGAGACGCCTTCAGCGTCCTAGAAAACTGATCGAGCGAGTTACATTTCATGATCCATGCGAACTAGGACGCGTTTGTGGAGTATTTGATGAGCCCAGGGAACTCTTACTGAAAAAAAAACTCGTAAGTAGATTTGTTGAGAGTGAAGAGAGTTTAAGGAATAGCCGATGTTGTGGCGCAGGTGGTTTCTTAAAAAGTACACATGAAGAATTGTCTAATAATCTAGCTAATGAGCGAATTAAGACTCTCATCAAAACTAAAACTGGACAGCATGTCTCAATTTGTATTACAGCCTGCCCAAGTTGCAAGCTAAATCTTATGGATGCTGCTCTACGAAATAATGACGAACTAAAAATAATGGACATAGCTGACCTGGTTGCACAGCAATTAAAATTATTGTAAATTACCCCAAACAAGGAGGGAGGCTTCCTGATTCAATTATCTCCTGACAGAGTATGTCTGTAGTCAAAAAAAATGAAGTAATTATGTTAAAAAATTTCATCACCGCTTTTAAATTCGAGTTTTGGATGATTATCAAATCTGATTGCGCCTACTGGAATTTTACCTTCTACCGCATCAACAATTTTCACAACACCTTTGTGACCAAATCCTCCACATAATTCAATCGCTTCAATTCCTTCTTCAACCAATTTCTTTGCAACTTTTATTGCTTCTTCGTAGTTTTTTGCAGATACTATATACGCTTCTACTGATGGTGTTAAAACAATCGCCTTGTGTTTATCAGGATCTCCATCCGGAGAAAGAAATATAAATGCGAATTTAAACGCCAAAAATATCCCTCCATACTTTATATATTACACTTTATATTCTTGGATTCTTCATAAAAGTTGTCCTCAAAAACTCGTTCAATTCAAATGGGCAGATCAAAATATGCGTTTTCAAGCGACTTTCCCGTTTTTTTCGTGGTTCTTTTTGTGAACTTTTTCTTTGATAGTTTCAGTAAGTTCCTTAACCAAGTTAGCAAATTTTTCGCCTTCACTTGCTGAGATAAACTCAAATCGAAATCTTTTTTCATCAATCTCATTCTTTTTCATCCAGCGACGGAAGCGTCTAATCGCAGAATTGGTTCCGGAGATATAATGACAATCTTGAGGGTGACAACCTATAACTACTACTGCCCCAGCTCCTAGTTTAAAGGCCTCAGAAACAAAATCGACATCAACCCGCCCACTACACATGACGCGTATAATTCTGATGTTAGATGGATATTGCATTCGTGAAACTCCTGCAAGATCTGCTCCTGCATAGGAACACCAATTACAACAAAAAGCAATAATTTTCTCCTCAGGTGATTCTTGCAAGGTAGCACGCACTTGTGTGAGGATTTGCTCGTCAGTGAAATGTCTCATGGTTATTGCATCATTGGGACAGTCAGCCGCACAAACTCCGCACCCTTTACATAATGCTTCCGTAACTACTGCTTTTGATTCATTCTCTTGCATCTCTTTAAATA
>JAEORY010000626.1 GCA_016840645.1 Candidatus Borrarchaeota archaeon
CAATATCGATCAAATCAAGATTTACCAGCTTGAATAGATTTAAGCTTGCTTTATCATAAGAAATTGACTTTTTTGTTTTATTAAGAACTTCATATAAAGTAAACTTGCGTTTTTTGGTATTCAGATATGCATTTCGCATATACTCGTAGATTAAAAAGGTTTTTACATCCTTTAAAGTATTCACTAAGTGATGAAATTCAACAGAAGTACTTAGATTGATATCTTCTGAGGATAGGATGTTACCACTATCAAGATCAGTTATGAGGACGACTGGGAGTTTACTCTGAACGAAAAGTTGTAATTGGAGTTTATCCAGAATGAAAACATTTGCCAATTTATTGAGTCTTTCCCGTAGTGAATGGATAGGCCTTCCTAGAATTTTTGCGGCTTTTTCTACCGAAAGACCCTTTTCTATCTTAAGTAAATCTAGAATTTCTTGATTTAATTTGGAAGATAATAGTCTTAAAAGTTCGTTTTCCTCCAGTTGTAGTGCCTCCAGTTGTATTTTGACAATTCAGTTACAAAATAAGACTGCGCGCGCTTATAAATATTTTCTAAGGGCACTCCGCATGATTAAATCTCATCGAGCTTTATAATGTAGTTCACTTTTGCATTTTTTACAGGAATATAAGTTTTAATTTTAATACTAAATCGACATATTATATCCTCAAAGATATTTTTCATAGTTTTTTACACTAAGGAAATTGGTGGAGGTGATAAAATGTTTGGAGAAGTGCCAATCAACCTTGATAACGTAAAAGAAGAAAACATAGATAAGGAGATCTTAAGAACGGCAATAATTGCAGAATTGGATGCGGTAAACGTTTATGAACAAATGGCAGCAAGGACAAAAAACGATAATCTCAAAACTGTCCTTCTTGATATTGCTGGTGAAGAAAAAACACATGTAGGAGAATTTCTCGAACTTCTACTAAGACTAGATCCACAACAAGTGAAAGAGTTGAAAGAAGGAAAAGAGGAAATTGAAGAATTGCTGGGCAAATAACTGCGAAGTATTGACGCATTAGAATAATTAGTGAACTACCACCCTACAAGTAGGGCGGCTTCCTGAATCATCCATTCCCCAACGGGATATGTCAAACAGGCTCAATGGACAGTTCCTGCCCTGATGATGAGAGTGATGCTACATAGTAGCGTGATCGGTGTAAAATCGTGATGGCTGAGTTATGATCTCTGGTTAAATCAAGACCACAGTAAGGACAGCTGTGGATACGGGTTGCTAGTGTTTTCGGCACCAGCTTCCCACACCTACTACACAGTTGTGTGGTGTTAAAGGCACTCACATATTCTACCAGAGTACCAGCTTCCTCCGCTTTGTACTCCGTAAAACACATCAGTTGCCCCCAGCCCGCATCACTAATCGACTTAGCTAGATGATGGTTCTTCACCATGTTGGTGATCTTGAGATTCTCATACACTATTAGGTCATAAGCATCGACCAGTGTTCGACTAAGCTTGTGATGAAAGTCCTTGCGCTGATGGCGTATCTTCCGGTGTAACTGTGCTACCTTTATGTTCTGCTTATGACGGTTATGTGAGCCTTTCTGCTTCCTATCTTTCCTTCGCTGCACTTTGGCTACTTTCTTCTCCGAGTTTCTCAACCAGCGGGGGTTAGCTATAGTTTCTCCAGTATGTAACGTTAGTAAACTCGTCAGCCCTACATCCACCCCTATCGCCTTCTTTAGCTCTCTCTGAGAGCCAGGAGCGGGAGCAGGAAGTGCTACCGAAAAACAGGCATACCAATGGTCGACATCGCGTTTAATGGTACAGGTCTTGATAATACCTTCAGACGGAATAGGGCGGTGTAGTGTAATAGTGATACCTCCAATTTTCGAGAGGCGGAGTTTCTTCTTGTTCTTTTCAAGGGAGAACCCACTTTACGGGTAAGTGAAGGAATCATACCTGTATTCCCCTTTAAAGCGTGGGTAACCTGCTTTGTCCCCCTTCTTACTACGCCTAAAAAAGTGCTTGAAGGTCTTATCCAGTCTTCTCAGCACGTCTTGAAGTACCTGAGAATGAACCGCTTTTAAAAACGGGTTGGTCTTTTTAGCGACTTGTAGTTGGGTGGCTTGTTCATAATAGCTAACTGAGTGTTGGTGAGTGTGCCATTGATTCCTTCGCTCTGCCAGACTGTTATTATACAACATACGACAGGTAGTGAGCCATTGAGTTAACGTAGTCTGTTGTTGTGCGGTCGGATACAGGCGAAATTGGTAAGTTCGTTTCATCACACTTCTCCCTGTGTTCCCCTGCTATTCATGTCACTAGATGTACTATCCGCAAAAAGCTATTTAAAGTTGGGGGACACTACTGTGAAAGTGAAACAAGTAAAAACCGCAATTCATCCCCCCAACAAGTTGGGGGGTCTTCTTGCGGAGAAATGATAAGGCATAATTTACAAATGAAATGACATTAAAAGGGGACAAGGTGAATAAGAATGGCAGCCTTATATCAAACTGCAGATTGGAAAGCAGAAAAACATGTTCCAGTAATTGATGATCCTGTAAAAGAAGGAGATCTTTTCAAGGTAACTGTTAGTGTTGGTAAAGAGATCGCCCATCCAAATACTACTCAGCATCATATCCGATGGATAGATCTTATTTTCTGGCCAGAAGGCGAAAAATTTCCATATCAAATTGGAAAAACAGAATTCTTAGTTCATGGCGAATCTACTCAAGGTCCTGATACGAGCACTGTATATACACATCACTGGACGATGTTTGTTTTCAAGTCAGAAAAGCCGGGCAAACTTATTGCAACCTCTCATTGCAACATTCACGGCCTTTGGCAAAGTGAAAAACAATTAATGGTCTAGTAAATTCTAACCCGCTAAAATCTAAATCTCATAAAACCTTTTTTCTACTATTTTTCTTATTATTTCTTCT
>JAEORY010000627.1 GCA_016840645.1 Candidatus Borrarchaeota archaeon
TAAAACCAGCCCTATCGACCATAAAAAATTTATTGCCAATCTCAATAATATCACCAATACTCATACTTGTATGCCATACACCTGAATTTTTAATAAATTGTCTAGCTTCTCCGTTTGGTGACCAAATTTCTCCCTGCATTAACCCAAAGAGTTTATCTTTATCTGTACCTTTGACTGATCCTAATAAAACATGAGTCTTTTCTAGGTTTTCAGTATCAGGTAGACAATCATGCTGTTGACACCATTTAAATCCCATCCCTAAATCTCTAGTAGATATGGCATACCATATATTAGTTTTGCCTTCTGCAAGGTCTGGAGATATTACTTCGGCATCATTCAGTGACGTATATTGATCTTGACTAAGACTAATATACTTATTTTTTAGTGTTTTAAGATTCATTGATAAGACCTCCTTTTGATTAATCTTATCTATAGAAAAAACCCACTGTTGGTTTTAGATAACAGTGGGTATGAGTATAGAAGGAGAACCTTATTTAGACGTATCAGGCGGAGTTGTCTGAGCGCCTTTTATTGTCTGTTGTAAAATAGCGACAACACTTGCAATTAAGGATTGAAGTGAAGAAACGGAAGCTCCTATTTTGTTCAATTCAATGCTAATATCGCCTGGGGTTGATTGTGCGATCTTCGCTCCCAATTGTGCGGTATCGAGTTGCGCTAATAAACTGGAAATTCCACTATCAGCTTCAGCTTTGAACAATTTAGCTGTAGCAACGGCTTCGACAGGATCTGCATTAGAAAAACTTTCCAAAACTTTTCCTAAGTGTGCCTCTGCTAAAGAATCCACACGACGTGCCACATTTGTGTTGTGTTGAAAGAGAGAGGCCATTGCGAAAGAGCCAGCTTCTCCGATCGTTTTCACATTACCGATAGTAAGAGCATCAACTACTGCAGGATCTACTTTTTCTGCCATAATTTAGTAACTCCTTAGAAAAAAGTAATAATTATTGTTAAAAAGTTAAACGGCTCCATCCACCTAAATGAATGGAACCAAAGCGAAACCAAAACTTATTTTCTCCCTCCTCCATGAGGAAGACAAACTCCCTTCCCAGCTAGGATTACTTGGAAGTATTAGGTGGAGTTGTCTGAGCGCCCTTAACTGTTTGTTGGAGAATCGCGACGAGTCCGCCAATCAAACCTTGTAAAGAAGCAACGGAAGCACCGAGTTGGCTGATTTGAACAGCAACGTCACCTGGCGTAGACTGGGCAATTTTTGCGCCAATCTGACCTGATCCAAGTTGTGCTAAAATAGAGCTAATACCGCTATCGGATTCGCCCTTGAACAATTTTGCGGAAGCTACAGCTTCGATCGGATCAACAGATGCGAAGTTATTTAGGACTTTACCCAAATGAGCTTCAGCAAGTGAATCCAACCGACGAGCGTGGTTGACTTGGTGTTGAAAAAGAGAAGCCATTCCAAAAGATGCAGCTTCGCCTACAGTTTTTACGTTCCCGATGGTAAGAGCATCGACAACTTGTGGATCTACTTTTTCTGCCATTTAAAATACTCCTTTAAAGTAACGACAGTTAAAGAGAGCCTTATCTACAGAATTGGAGATAAGGCACATGGGCTTACCCCCACTACTTCTTACAACATAGAAGTATTAGGTGGTGTTGTTTGAGCGCCCTTGATTGTCTGTTGGAGAATTGCGACCAATCCACCAATCATCCCCTGTAGAGAAGCTACAGAAGCACCGAGCTTGCTGATCTCAACAGAAACATCGCCTGGTGTAGACTGGGCAACTTTTGCGCCAATCTGACCTGATGCTAATTGAGCTAAGATCGAGCTGATACCACTGTCTGACTCGCCTTTGAATAGCTTGGCTGTTGCGACTGCTTCTGCAGGATCTACGGATGCAAAGTTGTTAAGAACTTTGCCGAGATGTGCTTCAGCAAGCGAATCCAACCTACGAGCGTGGTTGACCTGATGTTGAAAAAGAGAAGCCATCGCAAAGGAGGCTGCCTCACCGACGGTTTTGACGTTTCCAATCGTCAGCGCGTCTTTGACTTGTGCATCTACTGCGTCTGCCATATTAAACTCCTTTAAACTTAGAAAATACCCGAAGATCGCACCACGCTATCCTCGGCTTACAAACACTTCTGTATTTAATCTTAGGAACAAGCTGCCTACTTTTATTAAGTCAAAATAGCGTACAGATTTGTTGTTTAGTCTCTATTGTTTAATCTTAGCTGTGTCTCTGTGGTTTATTCATTGGCGAATTCAACTGAAGTGAACCCTTTGTAACGGTTTTTGATATAGGCAAGAAGATTTATCTTGTTTCCTTGAAAAAGATCTTCCGCACCTGCCATACGTTGGTAATCAGGACGTGTACGCATAGACATATTAGGATCTTCAAGCTGACTTCGCGATACACGGATGATACCTTTTCTTCCGTGTGTTTGTTCTGTTTGAATAGACCAGATAGGTAGAACACCACTCTCGTTGAAATGCTCTAAAGGCTTGAGCGCAACAATATAGGTAGCATATACAGCTTCTTTGAAAGACGCTTTGGTATATTTTTTGGGTAACCGCCCTTTGTATTTCTTTTTAGCTTTTTGAAACAAAAAGTTTACTCTTCTCCATTCCAAGGCAGTAAATTGAGATATTTTTTTACCTGTTTGTTTTGCAACTTGTTTCTTCTTATATTCCCAGATTTTCTCATCTTTTTTGGTTTTAACGACACCTGCTGGCATAACGATTCTCACATAAAAAATTCACGTTATTAACTAATCTTAGGGATATCTATTTCTTCGTCCTTTTTATTTCTTAATCGCAAAACAATGAGATTTAAAAAATTACAAAATTCTCTGTTGTACATAATTAAGTCATGAGTGCAATTAAACTCTGTATGGTGGTACACCATTAAAGAACAGCGAAGGTGATTA